>NZ_JBOZWO010000036.1:0-64604 GCF_050864975.1 Paenibacillus sp. GXUN7292
CCAAAAAACACAAATGTATATGAAATTTCATACACAATACGCTGAAATGCCCCAAAAAACACAAATGTATATGAAATTTCATACACAATACGCTGAAGTGCCCCAAAAAACACAATTATATATGAAATTTCATACACAATTGGTCGGTGCCACCTCAAATCGGCGCTTCCACAAAATAGAGTTTGCCATCGTTGCAAAGTACTTGTTTCGGTTTTTTAACAGCCTGGAAATATTACCCTTATATCGATTTCATAAAGGATGAGGGGACATGTTTGAATTTTCGATGGAAGCTGAGGGTCAAATGTTATTTAGAGCGACAGCAGCATTTTGTGTGCTGCTTACTTTGGCTCGCGTACTAGGCAGAAAGCAGCTGAGCCAGCTGACTTTTTTTAATATATAAGAAAGTACAAGTTTTTGTAACCTTATATCTGTTCTTATATTTCATCGGTAAACGCGCCTGTCCAAAGGAGGGCGGAGCCGTTTATCCTTGATTATGTGATGGGTATTACGATCGGTTCAATCGCAGCGGATTTAGCCGGCGAAATAGAGCCATCTTTTACGAATGCGATGACCGGGCTCATATGGTGGTCGGTTCTTTCCATAATTTTTGAATATTTCGGCTTAAAGTCAGCTAAAGCAAAAGTGGTGCTTGTCGTTATACATTAATTAAAAAACAAGTAATGAGAAGATAACGAATCTAGAAAATGTGAAATAGAGTATTCATACGGTGTCTCCTATAATTTTTTATATAGACCAGATCAAATTCGTCGCACATCGGATGGCCACGAAAGGAGCACACATGAGAAGCCGATTATCTAACACATTACCCGGGTATCTATTTGTACTGCCTTATTTAATTGGGGCGTGCGCATTATTTATTACACCGGCTGTTATTTCACTCTATTATTCATTTACTAGATTCAAAGTCATTTCCGCTCCAACCTTTAACGGCTTGGACAATTTTCGCATGCTTTTAAAAGATCCTCTATTTATTACCGCCTTCAAAAACACCTGGTATTTCGCTGTCATTTATGTGCCGATTCAAGTTGTTCTAGCTTTAATATTTGCAGCTATGCTGCATAGTGCAGGCACTTATATTAAAGGGAAATCTGCGACGGTTTTAAGAGCGATTTACTATTTTCCGGCCATTCCTTCCTGGTTCATTATTGGCATGGTATGGATTTGGCTGCTGGCTCCCGGTGTCGGCATTTTTAATCTAGTCCTCAAATGGTTCGGGTTATCCGAAATTTCTTTTCTCGGAATCAGTTCCCCTACGCTAATCCCGACGCTAGCGTTTGTAGCGATATGGAAAGGGCTCGGTTATGCCATGTTTATTTATTATATCGGGCTGAGAAATATTCCTGAAAGTTTATATGAATCTGCTGATATAGATGGAGGAAGCAACTGGGCCAAGTTTCGTTATATTACGATGCCGATGCTGTCACCTACAACCTTTCTAATACTAATTATTTCAATTAACAGTGCCTTTCAAAACTTCGACCAGCAATTTACGATGGTGTTCGATCGATACGGAAAATATTCCGAGACACATTTGATGGTTTATCTATATGAAAAAGCTTTCCGTTTTCTTGATATGGGATATGCCTCTCTCATCGCCTGGGTGTCATTTTTAACTATGATCGCTGTAACGCTTATCGTTTTATGGGGTCAAAAAAAATGGGTCCATTACGAGGAATAGGAGAGATAAACTTGATCAACAAACGAAATGGTTGGGAAATCGCAAGTGTGATCGTACTGCTGGCAGGCGCAGCGAGCATGCTGCTGCCGTTCATATGGATGATTCTCGCATCATTAAAAACAAACAGTGAGTTTTTGAATGCTTTTAAATGGCTGCCGGCCAAAGCGCAATGGGAGAATTACCGGGTGCTTCTGTTCCCGGAGAAGGGGCATAGTTTTTTTCTCTATTTTTATAATACGTTCAAAATAACTGCTTTCGGAGTGATCGGAACTGTATTATCCTGCAGTCTCGTCGCATTCGCGCTGGCGCGCATACCGTTTCCAGGCAAAGAACTGATATTCGGATTTGCTGTCATCTCCATTTTTTTACCTTCACAGGTTACGATGATTCCGCAATTTATAATTTTTAAGCATATGGGATGGTTGGGTACGCATTACCCATTGATTGTACCGCCCTTTCTCGCTACCGCCTTCGGTATCGTGCTGTTAAGACAGTTTTACCGCTCCATTCCGAAGGATTTTGACGAAGCAGCGAAAATGGATGGGGCCGGCTGGTTCCGCATTTATTGGAATATTCATTTGCCGCTTATGATATCGCCTATGGTTACATTAGGCATTCTAGTTTTCCAGGAAAAATGGGGCGAAATCCTGTTCCCAATGATATTTATCGGGAAAAACAGCGAGCTGTGGACGATGGTATTACGCATTCTTGATATTTCGACAGGACAATATAATTCGAGGCCAGAGCTGGAAATGGCCGGCAATGTTATTTTGGTGATGCCTGTTATTCTATTGTTTATTTTTGCACAAAAATATTTTGCACAGAGCGTCGTTTCATCTGGTGTTAAAGGCTAACCGCTTACTTGGTTCCTTTAATATATAAAAATTTATAGAATTTGAGGAGGTCACATCATGAAGAAAAGGGTAAGACTGCTCCTGCCCGTTGTTTTGGCAATCGTATTATTATTATCCGCATGCAGCGGCGGCGAAGGAGGCAACAGCGGCAGCAAAGCAAGCAATGACGGGGGCAATAATCAGGAATCTGCTTCGCCGCAGGAAACGGATAAAGGAAAGGACCCAGTCAAGATCAGGGTAGCTTACTATGCTGATGAAACAGCTAGAGAAACATTCAATAAAATTATAGAAAATTTCATGAAGGAATATGACTACATTGAAGTAGAAGATACAGGCACAGACTGGACTAGCCATTACACGAATCTGAAGGTCGACCTGGCAGCGGGTCAAGGACCTACTGTGTTTTTGCTGGATGGCCCTTATATTCCGCAATATGCCAGTGAGAATGCGATTGTTGATTTAACCGATTATTTGAAAGAGATCAGTATGAATGATTATTACGGATTTGAGGAAATCCGCAATCCGCAAGGGCAATATTTTGCAGTGCCGCAAGGGATTCAGGTGAATGCTTTGTACTACAACAAAGATATGTTTGACGCCGCACAGGTTGAATATCCGACGAGTGACTGGACAACAGAGGATGTCTATCAGGCTGCTCAAAAATTGACGAATAAGGAAAAGAAGCAGTATGGCATCGGGCTGGGCAATCATTTCCGCTATGGATGGTATACGATGATCCGTCAATTTGGCGGGGATTTGCTGGATAAGGATAGAAAAATAAGCACTTTTGCAAGCGATCCTAAAGTTAAAGAAGCAGTCGAATATATGAAGAAGTTTTGGGATGAGGGCTTGACGCCGAGCTTTATTGAAATGGAAGGCGAGCTAACTTTAGACCCTGGCTCATGGTTCCCGCGGGGCTATGCGGCTATGTTCTATGATAATTTCTCGAGACGTTTGGCTAACGATAAGGAAGGTATAAATTACGACGTCGCTCTCATGCCGAAAGGGCATAACGGAGGCGTCAACTATAGCGCATTTGTAGCAAACTCATGGGTGCTGAACGACAAGGCTTCAGACAAGGAAAAGGAAGCCGGCTGGCTGTTTATGAAATACTTCTTGGGTGAAGAGCCGCAAAGATTAAACGGAAGCCTTGGTGAAGCGCTTACGGCTAACAAAGCGATTGCCAAAGAAATACTGTCGAGCCATACAGGAAATCCAGAGCATATCTTGGCATTTCTTGATAACTTAGAGCATGCGGGAGATGTAGGGGACAGCCCGGTATGGGAGGAATGGCTGGGCGCGGTTGGCACTGTTTTTGGCGAATATTTTGCCGGCACGATTACCATTGATGAATTGCTGACGAAAGGCGACAAAGCTGCACAAGCTGTCCTTGATAAACAATAAACCGAAGAGGTGAATGGAGAAATGGTGCGAAAACTGGGCACTGCACTAATCGTAATATTTATGCTGCAAGCTTCTCTAAACGCATTGTTTGCAAGTCCGGATTCTGTTGTCCATGCCGATACAATCAAAACTGTATATGAAACTTCTTTCGACGATCCGAGTGATTCGGATTGGCTTATGCACGCGTCATCCTATGATACTGCCGAGAAACGTACAGGAACGCATTCGTTAAAATATATCACGCCGCCTGGACCTAATAATCCTGGTGAGGAGGGAGCAGAACGAGAGGGGCCGTCTATCCGTTTCCCTGCTAATCCTGGTTCCGCTTATGAAGCAAGTATATGGACAAAAACGACCGGGTTAAAAGGGGAATGGGCCGGAGCTATGTTTCGAATCGCGTTTTTTGACGGTAAAGGAAAACGCATTGACAAAGTAAACAACAATCCTCTTAATTCACTAGGTAATTGGCAATTGATAAAGCTGCCTACCCTTGTAGCAAGCGAAGAAGCGAAATGGGTGGAAATTACGTTGTTTGCTTACGGCGGTGAAGGAACGATGTGGTTTGACGATCTCCTCGTAACCGAATCCCAGCCGCCGCTGTTCACATCCAAGCTGGACACGCCTAACTACCGCGGCTATCTTATTCCAGGCGGCAATCCTGAAGTAAAAGTAGTCACTAGAGGTACAGTTGGCATTCCAGCGAGCCTTTATACGACAACGGTCCAGCTAGTTGATGCCAGCGATCAAGTCGTTGAGGAGCAAATATTTGCAGGTCAATTAAGCGTTGGAGCTGTGTTTGATACGTCAGATCTGCCGGTCGGCAAATACGAAGTACTTATTTCAACTGGACGGACTGATGATAGCGAAAATGTTCTCTACTCGGAGCAGTGGTTAATTGAAAAAGTGAGTGATATAGAAAGCTTGCCACAATCTTTTGTAGATGATTTCGGAAGGTTTTGGAAAGACGGAGAATTGCATTTTCCTATTGGAATCTATACGCATCATGTTTTAAAAAATGAAATGGAAGATTTGCTAGGCAGTGCTATTAATATGGTCATGCCTTATAACTATCCGGACACGGAAAGTCTAGATTTAGCTCATGATTATGGAATAAATGTTATTTTTTCATTGAAGGGATTTTTCTATGAAATGCCTGGGACGCCAAGCTTCATTCAATCTGAAGAAGATGAGGTTTATTATATTAAGCAATTTGTTGAACAGTACAAGGATCATCCAGCTCTCTTAGCTTGGTACTTAAGCGATGAGACGTCAATTGACAAACGATTGCCTGCCCATTATAAGGCAGTGGTAGAAACCGATTCGGATCATCCTGCTTATATGGTAGATTACCGAAAGGTAGATCCTTTTATTGTAAATAACGCTGCGGATCTTTATGGAGTAGATATGTATCCCGTCTCTGGAAAAGAAAATGATAATCTTAAAAGAGTAAGTGATATGCAGCAGGCAATGACAGCAGATTTGCTTAATAAGGGACAGTGGGCGGTTGTGCAAGCCCATAATTTAGGAAATTATGAACCGGAATGGGGAGTCAGTAGAGGACCGACTGTTGAGGAAATGCGCAATATGTCCTGGCAGTATATTGCTGAGGGAGCAAAAGGGATTATGTTCTACTCGTTGTTTGATTTAATGGAAGATGTCAGCGGCAAAACATATGAGGAAAATCTCGGCGATGTAAAAGCTGTAGCGCAGGAGCTTGAAAATATGGCGCCTGTCATTCTATCGGTAGATGAAGCACCGCAGGTAGACTATTCCGCTGGGGACTGGCTGAATGTGATGGTAAAAAGCTACAATGGCAATTTGTATATCGTAGCTGTGAACAACAGCAAGCAAGAGCAGTCTGCAACTTTTACGGCAGCAGAGGCAAGCGGCATGCCAATTCAAGTATGGAATGAGGATCGGGCACTTGATTGGAACGGCAATCAGTTCACCGATACTTTCGCACCGCATGCGGTCCATATTTATGAAATTGGTACGGGGGAGTCCATCCCCTTACCTGAAGTGCCGGAATGGGCAGCTGAAAGCTCACTGACGATTTCTGATGTTAGCCAGTCCAGCGTCAAGCTGTCCTGGCCGGAAGCGACAAATGATGCTGCTTCGTATCGCATTTATGTTGATGGCAAGCAAAAAGGCGAAGTGAGCGGTGCCGAGCAGCAATTTGTTGTCAGCGGTCTTACTGCAAATACAACGTACACGTTTACCGTAACGGCAGTAAATACGCATGACAATGAAAGCAGAGGACTGTCCAAGGAAGCAACTACTTTACGGGTTCCGAGCAGCAGCGGGGTCGGCTGGATACCATCAGGAAATGCTGATTTGAAGAGCATTGCAGTAGTTGTTGATGAGAAGGAGCTAACATTGACTCCATCGTTCAGTACAGAAAGAAATGAATACTATGCAGAAACAGAGTCGGATTATGCTGAGATTTCGGCACTTCCATCACATGCCTCAGCAAAAATAACTTTGCAGGGCAAGGAGCTTGAAGCAGGCGGCCGGGTAGAGCTTGTTCCAGGACAAAATAAGTTTGAGCTCGTTGTAGAAGCAGAAGACAAAACTAAAAAATCGTTCTTTATCATTATTAATAGAATAACAAAAGAGAAACCTGATCCGATTCCCGATGATGCTGGGAAGCTTCTATCAGATATTAAAGGGCACTGGGCAGAGGCAGCTATACGACAAGCGGTTCATGCGGGAATCGTAAAAGGATACCCGGATAACAGCTTCAAGCCGAATAGCAGCACAACGCGGGCCGAGTTCATCGTTATGCTCATGAATCAGCTGAAGCACTTTAATCAAGAGGGCAAGCTCGCCTTTACCGATAAGCAGAAGATAGGCGATTGGGCAATACCAGCTATCGCCAGAGCTGTTGATGCCGGCATTATTAACGGTTATGCCGATGGTAGCTTCCGTCCTAATGAAGCAATTACAAGAGCCGAGATGGCTGCTATACTAAGCCGGGCATTGCAATTAACCGAGGCCGAGACGTCTGCCACAGGCTTTGCTGACGACAACGCTATTCCTTCCTGGGCTAAGTCGGCTGTGCAAGCCGTCCAGCAGCTTGGTCTCATAGAAGGCCGTGACGGCAACCGATTTGCGCCAAACGATCGATTAACTCGTGCAGAAAGTGTTGTAGTTCTTTTAAGATTGCTTTCTAATTCATAATAAGCTGTGCTGGATTAAGCTGAATAATAGTGATTGCCATTCGATAAAGAGGTGAAGGTGAAATGATACGAAAAATGAGTATCGCGATTTGCGCAATTTTTATGCTGCAAGCTTCTCTCTATTCCCTGTTTTCGAATCAAGCTCCTGTTGTTTATGCAAGTACGTTTAGCACTTTATATGAAACTTCTTTTGAGAATAGTAATGATTTGGATTGGCTGATGAGCGCTTCATCCTATGATACCAGCCAGATGCACTCCGGAACGCAGTCGCTAAAATATGTTACTCCCCAGGGCCCAAACAACCCCGGGGAGCAGGGCGCTGAAAGATCAGGTCCATCCGTCCGTTTTCCCGTAAACCCTGGAGATGCCTACGATGTCAGCGTCTGGGTAAAAACGACGCAATTATCCGGTCTTTGGGCTGGGGCTATGGTGCGAATAAGTATGCTCGACAGCTCTGGCAATGTGCTGGTGCAGAAAAATAACAATCCGTTTAATTCAGAAGACAAATGGCAGAAGGTGAAGCTTCCTACTGTTATTGCTTCGCAAAGTGCGGCCGAAGTTGAAATTACACTGTTTGCATACGGCGGTCAGGGAACGATCTGGTTCGATGATTTGCTTATCGCAGAAACAGCCCCGCCGCTTGATGCCATCAAGATTGCCTATGAATCCTCTTTCGAGGACAGCAATGACGCTGCTTGGCTCATGGCAGCGTCATCCTATGATACTGGTGAAAAGTATACAGGAGCAAAATCGCTAAAGTATGTGACGCCGCAAGGACCTAACACACCAGGTCAGCCGGGAGCAGAGCGAGAGGGGCCGTCCATTCGTATACCGGCAAAACCGGGCTATGCTTATGATGTCAGCGTCTGGATCAAAACGACGCAGCTGGTCGGAGATTGGTCCGGTGCGATGGTGCGGATAAGCTTTCTGGACAGCAACAATCAAGTCATTGAACAGAAAAATAATAACCCGCTTAACACGCTGGGCAATTGGCAAAACTTGCAGCTGCCATCCCTTACCGCTGCTGAAAATGCAGCGGAGGTTCAAATTACATTGTTTGGATACGGCGGTCAGGGTACGATGTGGTTCGATCATCTGGTCGTTACTGAATCTGTTCCACCGCAGACCAAGACGATTTATTCGACCTCCTTCGAAGATACACAAGACTCGGCTTGGCTGATGTCCGCGACAACTTATGATACTAGTGAGAAGTATACTGGGCTGCGATCCTTGAAGTATGTAACGCCGCAGGGACCTAACAATCCCGGACAGGAAGGCGCCGAAAGAGCAGGCCCGTCGATCCGTTTGCCGGCAAAGCCTGGCTATGCTTATGATGTGAGCGCATGGATCAAAACATCGCAGCTGTCAGGCCTATGGGCTGGAGCAATGGTGCGGATCAGCTTCCTCGACGGGAACGCTAATGTAATCGAGCAAAAAAATAATAATCCGCTTAATACATTAAATAATTGGCAGCATTTAAAGCTTCCGACACTTATAGCGAATGAAAATGCAGTGGAGATTGAAATTACGATTTTTGCATATGGCGGCCAGGGCACGATGTGGTTTGACGATCTGGTTGTCACAGAATCCCGCCCGCCGTTATTTACTTCTAAGCTGGATACGCCCAATTATCGCGGCTACTTGATTCCTGGGGGTAATTCACAGGTTAAAGTGGTGACAAAAGGGGCAACGGGCATACCTGCCGCTTCCTATACGACGGTTGCTCAACTGGTAAATGCAAGTAATCAGGTTGTTGCGGAGCAAGTTTTTTCAGGACAATTAAGCATTCAAGCTGTTTTTAATACGGCTAATTTGCCTGCCGGAAAATATACAGCAGTCATTGCTGCGAAACGAACAGGCGAGAGCAGTTATCGATATTCTGAAAAATGGCCGGTTACGAAAGTAAATACAGTCTCGGAGCTGCCAAAATCTTATATTGATGATCAAGGAAGGTTCTGGAAGGACGGGGAGCTGTTTTTTCCAATAGGCATCTATACGGATCATACGTCTCAATCGGATTTGGATGATTTGCAAGGCAGTGCGATCAATACGATTATGCCTTACGGTTATCCAAATTCAGCGGAGCTTGACCTGGCCCATGATTATGGAATGAATGTCATTTTCTCATTAAAAGACTTCTTTTACAATTTTCCATTTACTCCTTCCTTTATTCAATCGGAGGAGGATGAGGTGCACTTTATTAAACAGCATGTGCAGGACTACAAAGATCATCCGGCGTTGTTAGCCTGGTATTTAAGCGATGAGACGCTGACGGATAATCGTCTGCGGGCCCACTATCAGGCCGTGCTGGAATCAGACCCGAATCACCCGGCCTATGTGGTTGATTTCCGCAAGCCAGATCCTTTTACGATTCATCATACTACCGATATATTTGGGTTTGATTTGTATCCGGTGTATGGGAAGACAACCGACGATTTAAGTGCAGTTGGTTCCATGCAAAAAGAAATAACAGCGGGTTTGTTGAAAAAAGGTCAGTGGGCAGTTGTTCAGGCACATAACCTGGGCAATTACGAACCGGAATGGGGAGCTGTACGACCGCCAACTAAACAAGAAATGCAAAATATGTCCTGGCAGTATATTACGGAAGGGGCAAAGGGGATTTTATTTTACTCGCTGTTTGATTTAAAGCAGGATGCAAGCGGCAAAACTTATGGCGAGCTTTTGGGCAATGTCAAGGCAGTTGCACAGGAGCTGGAAAATATGTCTCCTGTCATACTTTCTGAATCTCAAGCGCCGCAGGTAAGCTATCCGGCACAGAATTGGCTGCATGTGATGACTAAGAACTATAATGGCAATACCTATGTAATCGCCGTGAATAACAGCACGCAATCCCGCCAAGCTGCTTTTACAGCACCAGACATCAGCGGATCGCCAATTCATGTTTGGAATGAGGGACGTTCGCTGTCCTGGTCAGGCAATCAATTCAGCGATACGTTTGCGCCTCTGTCCGTTCATATTTACGAAATTGGAACAGGGAATCCTATACCGATTCCTTAATAAAGAAATAGCCTGAATTTCTAGCAGATGTAGAAATCAGGCTTTCTTTTTTAGTTTAGGAGGCTAATTTAGATGATCATTATAAACTTGCAAACGGAATACTTGACTGAACCGCTTGCTATAGATACGCTCAGTCCAAGGCTAAGCTGGCAGCTGGAGGCAGGATCGGAGGTCCGCCAGAGAGCTTATCAAATTTATGTTGCGACGACTGCCAAGCTGCTGGAGGAAGACTATGCAGATATGTGGAATAGCGGGATAATCGAGTCCTCACGCCACAATCAAATGCCATATAACGGGAAGAAGCTTCAGTCCGCTGCAACGTACTATTGGAAGGTGAAAGTATGGTTTGCGGGCAGCGAGGAGACAGTCTGCAGCGAAATATCCTCATGGACAATGGGGTTGCTTGTGCAGGAAGATTGGCAGGCGAAATGGATAACTGCAGCCGGGGTTTCTGAGAATCTTCATGAAGGTCAAGAGGAAAGGCCAGCTTATGCTGCGCCTTATTTGCGTAAAGCGTTTACGACGATCAGGCCTGTTAAAAAGGCTATAGTCTTCGTTAGCGGATTAGGTTATTACGAGCTTTTTATGAATGGTATAAAAATAGGGGACCATGTCCTGGACCCAGGCGTAACCAACTATGAGAAGACCGTACTATACACGGCATATGATGTGACCGAGGCTTTCGTTGAAAACAGCTATACTGCTGCGACCCAAACCCATGTTATCGGCATGCTGCTCGGCAGAGGCAGGTTCTCGCAGCTGACAAAGGATGTATGGCGGTGGGAGCAATCTCCGTGGCATGATGAGCCGGTGGGCATTGTACAGCTTCATCTCGCATATGCGGATGGAACAACGCAACTGATTGGCAGCGACGAAAGCTGGAAAACAGCAGATAGTCCGCTTCAGTCGGACTGTTTGCTGGCAGGCGAAATTTATGATGCAAGGAAAGAAATAGCGAATTTATGGCAGGCTGGTTTTGATGATTCCTTGTGGAAGCAGGCTCGAATCGCAAGAGAGCCGAGAGGAAGACTGAGCGCACAAATGCTGCCTCCAATTAAAGTAATGAACACCTTTTCTCCATCAGCAATCACCGAATTGGGAGCAGGGCATTACTTAGTTGATTTCGGCCAGATGTTGACAGGCTGGACTGCCTTGCAGGTACAAGGCAGTGCGGGAACGGCGGTTGAATTGTGCTATGGCGAGGAATTGGACGGCAGCGGCCGAATCCATGTCGAGCATCCTGATATCGAAGGGGTGCTGCAGCGGGATAAGTATATATTGCGCGGGGAAGGCGTCGAGAAGTGGGAAGCCAGATTCAGCTACAAAGGCTTCCGCTTTGTAGAGGTGAAGGGATATCCGGGCGAATTAAGGAGTGAAGCATTGACAGCAAAGCATGTTTATTCCTCGGTAGCGCATACCGGGTCGTTCACATGTTCGAATGAAAGATTGAATGCGATTCATCATAACTCGATCATGTCGATCGTTAATAATCTGCACAGTATTCCAACGGATACGCCTGTTTATGAAAAGAACGGCTGGACGGCAGATGCCATGCTCTCTGCGGAGGCTGCCATCTATAATTACGATATGGCCGCTTTTTATACCAAGTGGATGCGCGATATAGAGGAATCGATTACGGAGCAAGGGGAATTGGCCCCGATCGTTCCGACTAGCGGATGGGGATATGAAGAGTCGACCTTTGGCTGGGATTTGGTAAAGGGGCCGGTGCCCGCATGGGATGCTGCTTTTTTTGAAATATGCTGGTACTGCTATGAAAGCTACGGCGATGTCCGAATGATGGAAACACATTTTGCTGCGATGAAACGCTATTTATTATACATGGAAACACATTTGGAGCAAGGCATTATGAAAAAGGGGCTTGGAGATTGGTTCGCTCCGGCAGGCGAGGCTTGTCCAAGCATAGGCAACAGCCCGGAGGGGGCAAGTCTAGTATCGACGGCCTATTGCTTCAAAATGACAGATACGTTCGTAAAGATGGCAGAACTGTTGAATCGAAAAGAGGAACAGACTTATTTTGCCGATCTTCGAGCAAAGCTGAGTACGGCGTTTCATGCTAATTTTTATAATCCACATGCTCAAGTGTATGAGACAGAGATTGCAGCGGGATATCGGCAAACCTCAAATATTTTGCCGCTTGCCTTCGGACTTGTTCCAAATACAGAGAAAGCTGCTGTGCTGCAAAATTTGGTAGATCATATTCAGAATCAATGCAATGGCCATTTGGACACAGGAATTATCGGCACAAAGTTTATTTTGCATGTGCTGTCCGATAATGGTCATCATGAACTGGCCTATGAGATTGCCAATCAGTCTACCTATCCTAGCTGGGGCTATTGGATCGAACAGAGCGCTACTTCGCATTGGGAAACATGGGAGAAGCAGGGACGTTCGCGCAATCATCATATGTTTGGCTCGATAGACGATTGGTTCTACAGGAAGCTTGCTGGCATATCGATGCTGAAGCCGGGCTATTGTAAAGTGCAAATTAAGCCTTATGTGCCTCGCTTGCTGGAAGCCGCCGCCGCCGCTATCCGTATTCCTGCAGGGAAGCTGCATGCAAGCTGGAAGCAGGATAATAGCCGGTTTAAGATGACCGTCCAAATTCCAAGCCATACATTGGCCATTATTTT
The DNA here is from genome assembly GCF_050864975.1 of Paenibacillus sp. GXUN7292. Lineage (NCBI taxonomy): Bacteria > Bacillati > Bacillota > Bacilli > Caryophanales > Paenibacillaceae > Paenibacillus > Paenibacillus sp. GXUN7292. Next base: position 12,806 of record NZ_JBOZWO010000036.1, read on the forward strand.
TGTTCCTAAGCTGTTTGGGCAGGTCGTTGAGTCATCGGCAAGAGCGAATTACGTGAAGGATGAAGACGGCTACGCCGTATTTGAAGCAGGTCCAGGGGTATATAATTTTGTATCTACAGGCGATTAGAATCGGTTTGCCTTTATTTTATGGTATTATATGCACATAAATCATGGTTCAATCTTATAGTCAGCGCTTGACTGATGTCGCGCGATTTCTAACGAAGCAGAGAAGCCTTATTCTACGAAATTCGATCTATTTTAGATTCTAACGAAGACTGGTTTCGTTAGGAGTGCATTTTACTCTCTTCTGAGTGATATTGGGGCAAATAAGGCCATGAGGATTCGTTAGATTTCAAAACGGCACCTTTTAGGGGCTGTAACGAAATCAGGATTCGATAAGCACTGATTTCTGTTTTGAGCCTAAATTATAGTCGGGATAACATTTCAAGACAAGGTGGCCTATACAATGAAGCGTTTCAAGATGAAGGTTCCTGAAATGTCCATTTATACGAAGCTGGTGCTGGCCTTTCTTATTGTTCTTGCGCCTTTATTCACCTTAAGCTTGAGTATGAATTATTCAGGCTCCATTAACGTCCGAAAAGAAATTTCCAATTCGATGCTATCGAGGGTCGAATATTATTTGAGCTCGCTTGAAACCGAGTTTGAGCGTATTAATGGGATTAAGATGGAGTACCTTGAGGATGAGGATTTAGGGAAGCTTTCCATTGCATCTGCCGCTATGTCGGATATCGAGAAAATACAAGCTGTTATTAGAGTGACCAATCGCTTGAAGCTGTTGCAGACATCCAGTGCATATATTGAACAGGCAAGTGCGCATATCCCGGATATCGATCGCTCCATATCCATCTCGTCTACTTCGCGCGAATATTATGACCGGATGCTGCAAGACGAGTATAAGGGGCTGCTCGCTGCAAAAAAGAACGAATTGTCGCCGCTTGTACATTGGGAGGACAAGCTATTTTTAATGGTGTCATCGCCATATCCGGATTCCGTATTTACCGAGAAAACAAAAATGAATTTTATGATCAGTATCGAACTATCAAAAGCACGTATTGTGGAATCACTGCTTAAATTTGTGGGCAGCGGGCAAGGCGGGGCATTTCTGATCAGCGATGACGGCAGCTGGCATGTTTCCAGCGGGCAAGAGGTGATGATTGACCCGTTTACGAAAATGTACACCAAACAGAAAGGGGAGGCAGCAGCATATGATGCCGTTGACTCACTTACTGTTGGCGGAGAAACGTATTTATCTACAGCCAGAATATCGGAAAAATTTGGAGTCGTTTTGATTACTTATGCCCCCGAACGCGAGATTTTAGGTCCTATTAAGCAGTACAATTTATGGTACTGGGCGTTAACCATTTCATCATTATTTGTTATTATCATTTTCTCTTCTTTCATTTACCGAATGATACATAGGCCTCTCAAAAGTCTTCTATTTGCATTTAAGCAGGTTGAGATCGGCAATTTGCGCGTCCATTTGAAATATAACTTTTCCAATGAATTCAACTATTTATATGTCCGGTTTAACGACATGGTCAACCATTTGAATGTTTTAGTTCATGAAGTATATGAGCAGAAATATCGTGCAAGATCCTCTGAGCTGAAGCAGCTGCAATCGCAAATCAATCCTCATTTTTTGTATAACAGCTTTTTTATTATTTATCGGATGGCCAAAATTCAAGATTATGATAATGTGACGCGATTCACCAGATATTTAGGCGAATATTTTCAATATATAACACGCGATCATAATGAGAATGTAAATTTGCAGACTGAAATAAAAATGACGAGAACGTATGGAGAAATTCAAGCGCTGCGCTTCTCGAATCGGATTACTGTGCACATAGAGGAAGTCCCCGATTCCTGCGAGCACTTGATTATTCCGCGGCTAACTCTGCAGCCTATTGTTGAAAATGCATTCAACCATGGTTTGGAGGATAAGCTTGCAGATGGTCAAATTATAGTTTCGTTTACGATGTTCGAGGAATATTTGCAAATTATAGTAGAAGATAATGGGGATGATCTTACCAATCAAGCGATCACAGATATTAACCAGATGCTTCGAACGAATGATGCCGATGCCGCAACAACGGGCATGATCAATGTTCATCGCCGGCTTCAAATCAAATACGGGGAGCAGTGGGGGCTTCAATGTATGCGCAGCAGGCTCGGCGGTTTTCAAGTGAATATCCGTATACCATTGAAAGGTGGAGAGGACCATGTGGCGTCTTTTGATTGTGGATGATGAACCGTATATAGTGGACGGCTTGATTGAACTATTTCATGAAATGCCTGAGCTGGAGCTGGAGCTTTTTAAAGCCTATTCAGCAATAGAAGCAATGGAATGGATGAATCGCACTAAGATCGATATCGTATTATCCGATATACGCATGCCGCATACGAGCGGCATTGAATTGCAGCAGGCTGTAGGGAAGCAATGGCCATACTGCAAATTTATCTTTTTGACAGGCTACGATGATTTTGACTATATCCAGGCCGCACTGCGCAGCGGCAGTGTTGATTATGTACTTAAAACCGAATATGACGAAGCGATTGTCGGTGCAGTAGAGAAAGCAATTGAAGCGCTTAAGGAGGATATGCGCAGCCATCACTTTATGAAGCAGGCGCGTGAGAGGCTGAATATGGCGCTTTCTGTACTGCAGAAAGAATATTTGCTGCCTCATTTGGAAGGAGATATTACAGCAGCCCAGCTGAAGAGCAGCCAAATGCAGGAGCTGCAAATCGAGCTCGATCTGGGCACATCGTATTACCTGGTCATCGGAAGAGTTGATCATTGGGAGGACAAGCTTTCCTATGCGGACCGCACCTTGCTTTTATTTGCCGTACAAAACATTGCAGCAGAATACTTCCAGGGCGCAGCTTCGCAAGTATGCCAGCAGCTCTTAATCGATTCACGAAATTTGCTTTGGTATATCCGAAGCGAACGCTCGGGCCAATTTATGATGGCCATACTGGAAACCATTCAGAATACGTGCAGAGAGCTGCTAGCGCTATCGGTTTCCTTTGTAGTCAGCAGCAAGCCGGTGGAATGGGAGGAGATGCATCTTGTCTATTACCGGTTGAGAAAATTGTTAGGGTTAGGCTTTGGACAGCATCAGGAAATGCTGCTGACGGATGACAGCAGTACGCTAAGTTCATCGGAGCTAACAGATGAGGAAAAGGAAAGTGATGTGCGGAGACAGCTTAAAAAGCTCGCTTTGCTTGCGGATTGTCTGGAGAATGGCCAGCAGCAGCAATTTAATCAAGTCTACTCAGAAATGTTTGCTTTATTTTCATCCAATTTCTCAGGAAAGCTCGAAATGTACTACACAACTTGTTCGTTGCTGCTATCCTATACGAATCGATGGGGACTCGATATAAATCTTGATTTTGCCTTGCTGCACACACGCGAGCCGGAGCTGGATGCAGTCATGCTGGAGCTGCAGCAGGCAGCCAATCAGTTGTTTGAGATGAAGCAAACAGAGCTGGCTGAACGTACAATGGGGGTCGTTGAGAAAATCAATCAATATATTGAGCAGCAGCTTGATGGGGATCTGTCGTTGACGCAGCTTGCTGAGATCGTGCATTTGAATCCATCGTATTTATCCCGGCTCTACAAGATTAGCTCGGGCATCAGTTTGTCTGAATATATTAATGAAGTAAAGCTTAACAAATGCAGAGAGCTGCTTCGTCAGCCCTATTTGAAAATACATGAGGTTGGAAGCGCGGTCGGCTTCTATTCACCACCGTATTTTACGAGATTTATAAAGAAAATGGTCAATATGACGCCGCAGGAATTCCGCGATTCTCTTAAGTAGAACAGGCAGGAGGAGTAAGCATAATGACCTATCGAATCATATCAAGAAATCTCTTTATACTCGCAATTTTAATGTTATTTGTCTTGAATGCCTGCATCAAGGAAGAGAATAAGGAGAAGGAGCCTGACAGGAGTGATCAGGAAGCTGAGCACAACATGGATAATGAGATAAAGACGCCCGACGAAGAACGCAATGGCCCCGCTGATCCATTAGGCAAATATGACCCGCCTATCGAAATATCAACGGTTCGTATTTTGGGGGAAAGTATTGTATTTCCTGAGGGGCAGTCCGTTCATGACAATGTCTGGTATGAGGATTACAAAAATTCGCTTGGCATTAACTTGAAAAATAAATGGGTAGTCAGTCATCATTCCGGAGAGCAGAAGATGAATATATCGATTGCTTCGGGAGATTTGCCTGATTTTTTTGCTGTGAATGCTAATCAGCTCAAACGTTTAATTGAAGCAGACATGATTATGGATTTGACCGAAATATTCGAAAGCTATGCTTCGCCGCTAACGAGAGAGATTTTGGCACAGAATCCAACCTCGCTTCCATCCGCAACCTTTGGCGGCAAGCTGATGGCCATTCCGAATACCCAGTCAGCTATCGACTATGCCCATTTAGTATGGGTGCGTACAGACTGGCTGGAAGAGCTGAAGCTGCCGGAGCCGAAAACAATGGATGATCTCATCAAAATATCAGCAGCTTTCTCAAAATTTGATCCTGATGGAAATAAGCAAACGAATACGGTAGGGCTAATATTAACGAAGGATTTGATCGACGGTTATGGCGGATATGAAGGATTTATGCATGGCTATCATGCCTATCCAATGTTTTGGATTAAAGATGAAAAAGGCAAGCTTGTGTATGGAAGCATTCAGCCGGAAGTAAGAACGGCATTGCTGCAGCTGCAAAAAATGTACAAGCAGGGGCAAATGGATCGGGAATTTGGGGTTAAGGATATGGCGAAGGCGGCGGAAGCTGCAGCAGCAGGAAATAATGGAATTGTTTTTGGGCAAATGTGGAATCCGTTATGGCCGATCTTGTCCAGCAAGGAACACGACAGGACGATTCAGTGGCAGGCGTATCCGCTTGTTTCGGCTGACGGCAAGCCGGCGCGTCCGGGAATTAAAGCGGCAACTACAGAGTATTATGTGGTGAATAAAGGGGCCGCCCATCCAGAAGCGCTTATTAAAATGCTGAATTTGTTTGTAGAACGGATATGGGGCGATCATACAACGTTTGAGCAATTTGAGAAGCTGTATTCCAGCAATGGAATTGAACATCATAACTACGCGGCTGTGCAAGCATGGCCATCACGAAAAAATCTGGACATTTATTTAAAAGTAACGGAAGCGCTGCGAACAAAAGATACATCGAAGCTGAATATGGAGCAATTGCATACCTACAACAGTATTCAAGCTCATCTTAATGGAACAGGCGAAGCGATGGAGTGGGCCTATGAACGTGTATTTGGCGAACAGGGGTCATTTTCAGTCATTAATCAATATCTAAAGGATGATTTACTCGTTTACGACGAGTTTTATGGGTTGCCGACTCCGACGATGGCTGAGAAAAATACAATTTTAGAAAAGATCGAAATCGAAGTGTTTACGAAAATTATTATGGGAGATCCTATCGAAAACTTTGATAAATTTGTTCGCGATTGGTGGGAAATTGGCGGCAGCCAAATCACCAAGGAAGTAAATGAATGGCATGATTCGATGCAAGGATCCTAGAAAAGAAGTGTGTCCGCCAAGGTTGATAAGTCAACCTGGGGGCACGCTTCTTTTTAAATTGTTCTCCAGTCCCAAAACTGCTCTCCGTTACCCTTTTCTTTTGCGTACAGGGCATCAAGCAATATACGTGTGTTTTTGTGTATACTGAAACCGTGTGTCAACAGGTGTATACGAAAGTAAAAACTAGTATCTAGATGAGCCGGGGACTACTTTTTATACTAGAAATATGAAAGGCAGCTGCACAGTTTGCAGCGAAAACTACAACAAACATGATGGAGGGGTAATATGTTGAAGAGCAAAAAGGCACTTGCGATTGTCTCATTGGCGCTGACCTTAGCGCTTACAGGCTGCGGAAGTAAAACAACGCCTGAGTCAAGCAGCACGCCGGGGACTTCCAAGGAGCCGGTTCAAACAACAGATACGGGAAGCAGCAATGAAGTATTAGAGGTTTCAACGGTTTCGCCAAGCGATCCTTACTTGAAGTTTGATGAAGGGGAAAGCTTTGACAAAAACTCGGTTTATGATGCTTACGAAAAAGATATTGGCGTAAAAATTACAAATAAATGGGTGGCCGATATAACCCAATTTAAAGAAAAAGTAAAAATTACAATCGCATCCGATGACCTTCCGGATTTCTTGCTAGTCAATGCTACACAGCTTAAAGAGCTTACTGAAGCTGATATGATCATGGATTTGACAGAGCTTTATAACGAGCATGCAACGGAAGAAACAAAAAAGTTTCTGACGATGGACGGCGGCATGCAAATGAAAACAGCTACTTTTGACGGAAAAATGATGGGGATTCCAAGCTCCTACAATCCATTCCAATATCAAACCTTGTTTGTTCGCACAGATTGGCTGAAGGAGCTTAATCTTCCTGAGCCTAAAACGATGGACGACTTTATGAAAATTGCCGAGACGTTCAAAGCTAAAAACCCTGGCGGTACAAAAGAAGCTTTCGGTATTGCAGTAAGCAAAAATCCATTCAGCAATGAAACTGGCGTAACAGGGCTTAAAGCATTTTTGAACGGTTACCATGCCTACGAAAACATTTGGATGGAAGATGGCAATGGCGGACTGATGAACAGTGATATTCAGCCTGAAACGAAACAAGCGCTTGCAGCTTTGCAGGAGTGGTTTAAAAAAGGCTTGATTGACCCTGAATTCGCAGTAAAAGATGTTGAGAAAGCAGCTGAGCTTATTTACGACGGCAGCATCGGTATGGTATTTGGAGCTTCCTGGACGCCGGCACAGCTGGCGCAAGGCGCAGTTAAAGACGGCAAGGTTGTTCAAGAATGGGGTGCATTCCCGATCCCTTCTGCAGACAATAACCCTACATTAAACCAAATTGGTATTGGCGTTGACGAATATTATGTCATTTCCAAAAAAGCTAAACATCCTGAAGGCGTTATCCGTTTGCTTAACCACTGGGTTCAAATGACTCTAAATCCTACAGAGGATCAGAAAGTTTATGAATATGGCAAAGACCGTGTGGAGAAAGGCGCTAACTACTGGCTGCTCAATCCGCTTCGCGTAGGCAGACAGATTGATAATAACGGTGAAATTTTACCTAAAGCAATTGAGAATAAAGATGAAAGCATTCTTGAAACGACAGATCAAAAAGGACGTTATGCCCGCGCGATGCAATATTTGAACGGCGATGCATCTATGTGGTGGGAAATTTTGATCTCCGGTCCAAAGGGAGCATTCTCGCTTGCGCCAGAAATTCAAAAGAATAAGCAATATTTGCAAAACAAATTCTATGGCGCGCCTACTCCAACGATGGCCGACCGCCAAGAAATTTTAACTAAAAAACGTGATGAAGTATTTTTCAAAATTATAATGAACCAAGTGTCTGTTGACGAATTTGATAAGTTTGTTGAAGAGTGGAAAAAGCTTGGCGGCGATGAAATTACCAAGGAAGTTAACGAGTGGTACAAATCGGTTAAATAGCAGATGACAGAGCCGGGGAGGGATTGGTTTCATGCAATCCCTCCTTTTTTCAAAAAGCAATCTGGCGCGGAGCAACAAAGTAACAAATGCTTAGCATGCAAGTGAATCAGCGAGGTGAAAGGTATGAATGGATTAGCACGCCTATGGAAGAGGGAATGGCCGCTTCATTTGATGCTGCTGCCAGGTTTGGCATTTATTATAATTTTTAGCTATGTGCCGATGTCAGGCATTATCATGGCTTTTCAGAAATATGTACCGAATAGAGGCTTATTCGGATCTCCCTTTATAGGCTGGAAAAACTTTAAGTTATTGATGGATTATCCGGATATCGGCCGTATCTTCTTCAATACGGTATATATTGCTGTTATGAAAATAATTGCGGGGTTGTTCGTACCGATCACAATCGCGATTTTACTTAATGAATTGCGCAGAGAGTGGATTAAAAGGACGTTCCAAACGTTGGTATACTTGCCTCACTTCCTGTCGTGGGTTTTGCTGAGCGGTATTTTGGTTGATATTTTATCCCCGTCTTCGGGTGTTTTTAATCAGCTGCTCGGTTTTTTCGGAATCAAGCCAATCTTCTTTCTGGGAGATAATAACTGGTTTCCTTATGTTATGGTCGCTTCGGATGTATGGAAAGAATTCGGTTTTGGAACGATTGTATATTTGGCGGCATTGACAGGTATTAATCCAACGCTTTATGAAGCGGCACAAATTGACGGTGCTGGACGCCTGAAGCAAACCTTTCATGTGACGCTGCCTGGGATGATGCCGATTATTATTTTGATGCTGACGTTAAATATCGGTAACGTGCTCAACGCCGGCTTTGATCAAATTTTCAACCTGTACAGCGCCCCAGTGTATGAAAGTGCCGATATTATCGATACGTTTGTTTATCGAATGGGTATTCAGCAAGCTCAATTCGGTTTTGCAACAGCTGTCGGCTTATTGAAATCAGTCGTATCCTTTATATTCATTTCCGTATCATACGTAATGGCTTACCGGATAGCGAATTACCGCATATTCTAATCGCGGTTAGAACAGCGGGGCTACAGAAAGGAGAAACATCGTGGCGATTAAACCTACGTTTGGGAGAAAAGTTTTTATAGCTTGCAACTTTTTATTTTTAGCATTTATTTCATTTCTTTGTTTAATGCCTATTATCCATATATTAGCAATTTCATTCAGCTCCGGCCCTGCTGCAGCAGCGGGAAAGGTAGCATTATGGCCGGTTGAATTCACGACGGCTGCTTACGATAACGTGTTCGGGAAGCCTGAATACTTGAAGGCTTTCAGTGTTTCGATTCAGCGTGTAATAATTGGTACTATTTTGAGTATGGCGCTTACCATTATTACAGCGTATCCTTTGTCTAAGGATACGAACGCTTTGCGTATGAGAACGGTTTACGCATGGATTTTTGTATTTACGATTTTGTTTAACGGCGGACTTATTCCGACTTATTTGACTATTAAGAACCTTGGACTTATCGATTCGCTGGGCGCGTTGGTGCTGCCGATTGCGATCAATGTTTTTAACGTCATTTTGCTGTTGAATTTTTATCGTAATTTGCCCAAAGAGCTTGAGGAATCTTCACGGATCGATGGAGCCGGACATTTTACTACACTTTGGAAAATTTATGTACCGCTGTCGTTGCCTGCGCTTGCGACTACAGGACTGTTTACGATGGTAGGGCATTGGAATAGCTGGTTTGACGGTATGCTGTATATGAATCATCCTGAAAATTATCCGCTTCAAACCTTCCTGCAAACGGTTATTATCAAAATGGACTTCCGTTTTATTAAGTCGGAAAATGTAGAGCTGATGCTGAAGCTTTCGGACCGAACAAGCCGGGCGGCGCAAATTTTCGTTGCAGCCTTTCCGATATTGATCGTCTATCCATTTTTACAGCGGTTTTTTATTAAGGGGATTGTAATGGGAAGCGTAAAGGAATAAGATAAAGTTCCCTAACTCTTCGCATAGGAGAATGAGACATGAAAAGTGTATTCTTTTTAACGGACTCCTCTATATTCAAAAAAATTATGGCTGCCTTTTTGGCAGCCTTGCTTCCGCTTATGGCGATCACATGGATGATTAATGAACAGGGAGCAAAAAATATAAGAAATGAAATATCCGGTTCTATTATGAATACGACTCGCTTTTATTTGGATTCCCTAGATAAAGAAGCCGATCGTATTAACCGGTATTTGCCTATTTATGTGATGGACCGTGATTTGATGGAGCTTGCGGCTACAGGTGGAGAGATGAGCTCCTACGAAAGGTCGCGCAAAATATTAGATATACAGCACCGACTGGATTTGATGAAAAACTCAAGTCCTTTTATTCGTGAAGCAAAGGCTTATGTCCCGCTGCTTTCTAGAACGATACTAAGCGCCGGTTACGAACCGTCTATGGACGAGGTTGAATTTGAGGCCATGCAGCCTAACAAAAGGCTTTATACAGAACCGTTTACTTATTGGCATGAAAAAATATTTATTACGATGCAGTATCCTGCCGGCAAAGCGAAGGATCCGCTATATATTGTCGGTGTAGAGCTTTCGGATAATAAAATTAAAGAGACACTTACGCAAATCGGCAACAGCCGGGGCGGACAGACGGCGCTCTTCAATCTGGAGCGCGGCTGGGAAATAAAAAGCGGCTACGATACTGGATTATATGAGCAAATGAAGCAGCTGGCGGAGAGCAAGCAGCTCAAAGAGGATCATGAGGGATATGAAACAGTAACTTATGATGGGAAGCGTTTTCTGACGGTATATAAATATTCAGCGGTATGGAACTCTTATGTCATTACGAGCATTCCAGAGCATATGATACTGGGCTCGCTGCAGGTCTATCAGAAGCTGTTCTGGTGGGCATGCGCGCTGGCTGTGCTAATTGTATTATTTTTTGCTTATTTCTTAATCAGGCTTATCTACCGTCCGCTTATGAGGCTCGTTCATTCCTTCAGAAAAATTCAGCAAAACAGGCTGGAGCCGATTGTAGCCAGTAGCGGCAAGGATGAATTCGGCTATTTGTATCAAGCTTTTAATGATACGGTCAAATCTTTGAAAACACTGATAGAGGAGAATTACGAGCAGCAAATACGCAATCAGCGGTCAGAGCTGAAGCGTCTGCAATCACAAATTAATCCTCATTTTTTATATAATTGCTTTTTTGTACTGTGCCGTCTGATTAAATCCGATAAGCAGAAGGAGAAGGCTTATCAATTTTGTTTATATATCGGGCAATACTTTCAATTTATTACAAGGGATAACGACGATGACATTACGCTTGAGCAGGAGCTCAGCCATTCCCGCACTTATGTAGAGATGCAGCGGATTTGCTACGGTGACCGGATCGATGTACTGTTCGAGGCGGAAGATGGGCCGATTGTAGTGCCGCGCTTAATTTTGCAGCCGATTATTGAAAATGCGTATAAGTACGCGCTTGGTAACATGCTTGGCGCCGGCGAGCTGTGGGTGCACAGTAAACAAGCGGATGATGCATTCTATATTTTTGTAGAAGATAACGGAGAAAGCATGACCGATGAACAGATAGAAGCGCTTGATAAGCGTATTCGTTACGGGGCAAACCAATTGGAAGAGATGACAGGGCTTCTCAATGTGCATCGCAGAATTCAGCTTCGTTATGGAGAGGGATTTGGTATAACTTTGGCACGTTCGGAGCTGGGAGGCTTGCAAGTCATTATAAAGCTGAGCATGAATTGAGCATGAACTGAGGAGGAAATGCCGTGTACAGATTGTTGGTTGTTGATGATTTGCCTGTTATTGTAGACGGTATGCTGGAGCTGTTCGAGCAAACCGAGCATTTGGATTTGGAAGTCATGAAGGCTTATTCTGGTGAGGAAGCACTGGAGCTGCTTGCCTTGTACCGGATTGATGTCGTGCTGTCTGATATTAAAATGACAGGCATCGAGGGCATTGAGCTTTTAGAGGAAATTAAAAAGCAGTGGCCTGCTTGCAAGGTCATTTTCCTGACCGGCTATAATGATTTTTCTTATGCGAAAAGTGCTATAACATTAGGAGCCTTTGATTATTTGCTCAAAGTGGAAAGCGATGACAAAATTGTAGATGCAGTAGAAAGAGCCATTAAAAAGATCGAGGAGGAACAGGATCAGGCGCAAATGATAATACGTGCTCAGTCCAAGATGAGAAAGGCGCTGCCTTCTTTGCAAAAAGAATATATGTGGGGAATGTTTCAGGGCCGCCAGCTTACGGAGGAGCAGCTGCGGGAAGCCTTTGCCGAGATGGACATTCCGCTTGATGTCAATTTGCCTGTATACTTGCTGATCGGCAGAATTGATGCTTGGAAGGAAATGGTCACAGCGCCTGACAAAGCGCTTCTAGCCTATGCTTTTCAAAATGTCGGAGATGAATACTTAAGCGCTCATGTTCGCTCCTTTTCCCTTGTTTTTGAAATGAGCAAGATCGTATGGATTATTCAGCCGAAGGCAGCTCAAGAGCTGTCTGATCATACATCACCAGCATGGGGCCGTACACATCGGTTCACAAGCGGCATACTGGAAACGATTCAATCTACCTGCAGCAGACTGTTAAGTCTGTCGGTATCCTTTATGCTTGGCAGCCAAACTGTGCCGTGGAAGGAGCTTTCTGACCGGTTTTATACACTGAAATACGGGCTGACGCAAGGACATGGCTTGTTTCATGAAGTGATAATGACTGATGCCGATATTAAAAAGTCAGAAACTGCCGACAAAAGCTATAATGACAGTTATTTGCAGGCTCGTATTCAGCTTCTGTCCAGCTGTTTGGAAAACAATCACCATGAGCAATTCAATCAGCTGTTTTCGGAGCTTACACAAATATGGAGCTCTGCTGAAACCTCAAGTGAACGCAAGATGGAGCTGTATCACTCGTTATCGGCTGTATTTTTGTCCTATCTTCATAAAAATAATGAATTGCGCGAATATTTGAATACGCACATGGATTTGGATTTGCTGTTCAGGCAAAGCGATTCAGTCTCATGGGATGAGCTTGTGGATGATTTTTGGCAAATTGCCAACAGTTTTTTGGAATGGCAAACGCTGAAAGGGACAGAGCTGCCTGCAGAAGTCATTAATAAGGTTCATAAATATATTGAAGAAAATATGTCCGGCGATATTTCCTTGACAGCCATTGCCGATCACGTCAGCTTGAATCCTTCTTACCTGTCTCGTTTATACAAGCAAATGACCGGTATAGGCTTATCGAAATATTTGAATGATTATCGTAATGTAATCGCCAAGGATTTGCTGCTTAACAGCTCACTAAAGGTGAATGAAATAGCGTTCAAGCTGGGCTATAACTCAGGGCTGGCCTTTATCCGCTTTTTCAAAAAGCAAAACGAGATGACGCCCCAGGATTTTCGGTCGATGCGCAGCCATGCATCAAGCAAAGGTCAATAATTGTATATGGAATGTAAGCAATGATCTATTTTTCTTCTCTCTGCCCGCAAGTACAATTAATAGTACTACATGTATTTGGAGGGAAACACATTGAAGAAATTGACAGCTGTGCTGCTTGGTGCGGGAAGCAGGGGCAGATTTATTTATGGACCTTATGCCGAGAAGTTTCCTAACGAGCTGCAGTTTGTAGCAGTGGCCGAGCCGGATCAACAACGACGGGAGAGCTTTGCCAAGCTGCATAACATCGATGAACAATTTGTATACGACTCTTGGGATAAAGCTTTCGAGCAAGGAAAGATAGCGGATGTTATGATTATCGCTACCTTGGACAGAATGCACTATATTCCGGCTATGAAGGCGATGAAGCTGGGCTATCATGTCATGCTGGAGAAGCCGATGTCTCCTGATCTTAAGGAATGTGTGGAGCTGGAGCAAGCCTCGCTTCGCCATAAACGGCTGCTTGTTGTTACGCATGTGCTGCGTTACTCTCCGTTTTGGTCGGGCATTAAGAAATGTATCGAGGATGGTGAGCTGGGCAAGGTTGCGACGATTCAGCTTACCGAAAATGTAGGCTATCAGCATATGGCCCATAGCTATGTGCGCGGCAATTGGCGCAAATCCGAGGAATCCAGCCCAATGATTTTGGCAAAATCCTGCCATGATCTTGACATTATTTCTTGGCTAATGGATCAGCCTTGTACGACTGTAAGCTCTTTCGGTTCTTTGATGCACTTTCGGCCCGAAAATGCGCCTGCTGGATCTACTGAACGCTGCATCGACGGCTGTGCGGTGGAGCGGGAGTGTGCTTTTTCTGGCATTAAAATGTATCTGGAGCAGCCGGCGGATAATTGGGCGCGCTACATGACCAGTGATCTTACCCAAGAGGGGATTATCCGCGCGATGAAGGAAGGGCCTTTTGGACGCTGCGTGTACCGCTGCGATAACAATGTGGTGGACCACCAAATTGTTAATATGGAGTTTGCGAACGGTGCCAACGCTTCATTTATTATGTCTGGTCTTACCCAAAGCGGAACACGCCGCGTACAGGTAATGGGAACCGAAGGCGAAATTATCGGGGATATGGATAAGGGAGCATTTACACTCTACCGCTATGTAAGCGGAGAAGAGATCGAAATCAAATGCAGCGTGAAGGGTGACGGCCACGGCGGCGGCGATCATCGCATGGTCCGCTCCTTCCTGCAAAATGTGCGCAAATTCGAGGAAAATCCGGGGCATGGACTCACATCTGCGACCGCTTCCTTGCAAAGTCACTTGATCGCTTTTGCATCAGAGCAGTCCCGTCTTGATTCGGGCAGAAGCATTAAGCTTTCGGAGTTCAATGGATAAGCTTTCGTGAAAGGCAAGCATTTGAGTAGGACAAATTAATTTCTCGTTAGCAGGGTATCCCTTGCGGCCGCTGTTGTCTTCGCCAAATTTTTGTTGAAATCAACAGATTAGCGGATATTTCGCGCAGACAAAGGCGGACGCTTTCGCTCCTCCAGTGGATACCCTGCCCACGTCTATTTGTCCATTCTTCTCTGTGTAGTTTTCTCAAATGTGAAATGCTCCCATGAGGGGAGCATTTTTCATCTCTAGAGCAGAACCGCTATTGGTTCAAACAGCAGAGGTCCAAGTTTCGTAGATACGCGTTCCTCATTCGGCCCCAAACTATCATTTGCCAAGTTTCGCATATGTTACGTTCCACATTCGACCCCGAGTCTCCTATTTTCCAAGTTTCGTGGTCACACGTTCCGCTATTTGCTCCAAAACCGCTGTTTTTCAAGTTTCGCGGACACACGTTCCGCTATTGGCGTATTTGCAGCCCTTTTTTACGAATTTTTCGTGCAATAGCGGAACGTCTGTCACTTTAGTCGGCCAAATGGAGTACTTTAAGCGAAATAGCGGAACCACTGACCAGGTTACTTTTACAGATACACGTTGGATCTATAGCGTTAAGGTTACTTTGCAGATAAACTTCTCATCATTAGCCCCAAGCTACGATTTTCCAAGTTTTGTAGATACACGTTCCACATTCGGCCCCAAACTATCATTTGCCAAGTTTCGCATATGTTACGTTCCACATTCGACCCCGAGTCTCCTATTTTCCAAGTTTCGTGGTCACACGTTCCGCTATTGGCGTATTTGCTGCCCTTTTTTACGAATTTTTCGTGCAATAGCGGAACGTCTGTCACTTTAGTCGACCAAATGGAGCATTTTAAGCGAAATAGCGGAACCACTGACCAGGTTACTTTTACAGTTACACGTTCGATCAATAGCGATAGGGTTACTTTTACAGATACACGTTCGATCAATAGCGTTAGGGTTACTTTTACAGATACATTTCTCGTCATTAGCGTTACTTTTGCAGATACACTTCTCGTCATTAGCGTTACTTTTGC
Source organism: Paenibacillus sp. GXUN7292 (assembly GCF_050864975.1). NCBI lineage: Bacteria > Bacillati > Bacillota > Bacilli > Caryophanales > Paenibacillaceae > Paenibacillus > Paenibacillus sp. GXUN7292. Next base: position 28,165 of record NZ_JBOZWO010000036.1, read on the forward strand.
GGACACACTTTTCGTCATTAGCCCCAAGCTTCCGGGTTACTGGCACGCCTAGCTGCTCCAAGTGCACACTATCGGATAATGGTCCGAGATAAGATCAGTTTCTTGATCATAGCAAATGGATGCGGCAGGATTCCGCTGCAAAAGAGCTTTATTGATAAGAACATAGTCAAGCCGCAATTTGGCTGCATGCATTGCATCCTCATTCATTTGAGTCGGAACGGAATGCTGGAAGCCGTGGCTCGTACCCACATCCGTTAGTCCGGAATCGAGCAATATTTGCATCGGCTTATAGTTGATCGTTCCATGATGGCAGAACTTCAAGCTCAGCTTTTCATTGCCATTCAGCAGCTGCAGCATATTCGCTTCCGTATAATACCTGCTGTCATGAGCAGACAATGTATTCATATCTCCCATCAGCAGGGCTGGCTCGTTTTGCATATTGACCATATGAGCGGCTATTGACGCAGCTTCTTTTTCCCTCGACACCGATTCGGCAGGAGACAGATGTGTAATCATAATGTTAATGCCTGCTGTTTTGACGTGGATCACACCGTGCCAAAAATGCTCCGTTAAGCAGCCTTTATACTCAATCGGCGTTTTGGACATAAGGCCTATGCGATATTTGCTGGGCTGGTCTTCAAACAGATAGGAATAGGAAAAGTATGTCTGCTCGGCAAAGTCAGCCAGTGATTCCTTCGTCCAATCATTTAATTCATTAAACCCTACAATGTCCGCTTGCTGATTGGCTATCCAATTTTTAAGCAGGGAAAGCCGCCCGGGCTCCTGGCATCCATCCAGCACATTATACTGTATGATTTTCATTTTAAAACCTCCATGTGCATGCACGATGCTTTTCTTGTCCTTGAACATAGCTTTTTTCTTCATTATAGACAGGCTCAAAGGATACCGGGATGCTGAGCGCCCTCGTTTCGACTGAAAGCGAGTGCTGCGTCAGCTCGACAATTTTATATTCAAAAGGAGTCTCAGAGAAGGCGCTGCCCGTTACAAAAACGCCCTGCTCCGTTTGCTTTAACGTATTGATGTGGTTATGTCCTGACAGCACACCTTTAATGCTAGGAAAACGGCTCAAGCGGCCCAGCACCAACTTTGAAAATTCGTCCGATACACCATGAATGATTTGATCCTTGCCGCTCTGCTCCATCGGTACGCCATAGATCGGATTATGTATGGACAGCAGCTGTGGCTGATGCCTATATTTTTCAAGAGCAGAATCCAATTGCAGCAACTGATCCTCTTCAAAAAATACATCTTGCGCGCTTTTCCAATAGTAGGAATAGCCGGGCTCCCATTGATTAGGAACGACATGAATGAAGCAGTCCCCACCATCGATCGTATACTGCGGTTTGTTGCCGATAAAAAATTGCGGTGTAATACGAAGCCATTTATCCAGCGCATCCTCGCAATCAAGATCATGATTGCCAAGTGAAAGATAGACAGGAACAGGCAAATCGAACAGGCGTGCAGCTTCCTTTAATGTTTCTTCTGTACATTTGTCCACCATATCGCCGCCATGCAGCACAAAATCAATTTCCCCTTGCTCTGCCAGTTTTTTAATTTCCTGTATAAGCTGCTCCATATGCTCCGGGTATGCCGGCTGCTGATGAAAACCAATTGGCGAAGCGCCGATATGAGTATCGGTTAAAAATAAAAACTTGGCCACGTTATATCATCTCCTGTAGTTTATAAGCTGTCATTCTATCAATTTTATCATATCCTCACGAGTATGAAATGTCTTAAACACTTATTTATCTGTTGAAAATAGATTGGTAGACATATTGAACGCGGCACTGCCTAACACGATAGTTGAGATCTCTTTAGCGTAAGTTACAACAGGTGGACCGTAAGTTATTCCATATACTGCATAACAGGTTGTGTCTACAATTTAAAGTAGGGTTGAAAGCGATTCCAAAATACTAGGAAAGGATGTGCTTTATTTTGCAGAGTTACCGATCAAAGTTTTTTGTGATTTGTCTCGTTTTTTTAATAGCAGGACAGCTTGTATCAGCAGGTTTTTCCAGTCAAGCTGCTGCAGCAGAGGAGGGATCAGCAAGCTCAGCTTCACCAGTAAATGTATTGGAAGGGGCGACCATTCACGATAAGAGCAGCGACACTTCAAATGGAAGGGCGGCTAATATATTAAGTGCAGGTACGGAATCTTACTGGTCTGCACTTGCTTCGGATCGATTGGATGATCTGAATGTTTGGATTGCGGTTAAGCTTGAGGCTCCAAAGAAATTCGATAAGGTGAGCATTCATGTAAACAGGGACAGGTATATATCAAATATTAAAATCCAATATTCCAGTAACGGCGAAGATTGGAATGTTGCCTATGACCAAGCCTATTCCGGCTCAAGCAGCACTGCGAAGACAATTGCAGCTGCTTTTGATGAGGTGACAGCTCTGTATATGCGAGTTGATTTTTCAATGGTTCCGAACACTAACGTGGGAAGTGCCCCGAATGATACTCAGTATTATGAGCTGCAAGCCTTTTTAACGGAATCAGAAGAGCCTGGCACAGGCGAACCTGAACCGCAACCGGAACCGCTGACGGGCAATTTGGTGCTGGGGCAAACGAATGTGAAGCGAAGCAGCGATTTGTCATCGGCAAAGGCGGAATATGCTTTTGACGGAAATGCTACGACGGTTTGGCAGCCGCAAAAAACAGACCGCGAAGATGATAAAAATGTTTGGATGAGCGTTGATTTGGGGCAAACCGTTACGTTCAATCATATTGTTATTACTTTTAATGCCGGAGCAATTGACAAGTATCAAATTTTATATTCGAATGATGGCGTGAACTGGCAGGAGGCGTTAGTCCGGGACCGCAATGTCAGACCGATTCAAGGCATTGAGGATGTCATTTTCGATGCTGTGTCCGGATCGCATATTAAGCTGAATGTCGATCTCGCAGCTACATCAAATTTTCAGGTGGCGGAATTTGAAGTGTATCATACAACAGGCGTAGTACCGGCTCCGCAAGATTTGGAGAGCATTTATTTGGTTAAGGAGGATGGGACTCCTTACGCTTTAAATGAGCAAGTTGTACTGCAAAAGGGGCAGGCCTTTGACTTGCAGCTGAAGGGCAAGCTTGCAGGAGGACAGGAGGATGAGCTGACAGGTGTAAGAAGGTCATTCGTAGGTTCTTCAGGCTCAATATCGATTAGCCAGTCAGGAACAGTTACAGCTTTAAAATCAGGAGCCAATCGTGTATATGCCTATATATTGGTAGGCGATCAAATACTGATGACACCAGATTTTTGGGTGGTGGTTGAGGATGAGGAGAAGTTTTTGAAGGAAGCCATCGTTGCTAACACGTCGTTGACGCATCCAACGATGGCGGTCGAAATTGGAGAGCCAGCCGTTATTGCGCCTGGTGCACAGTATCCGGTCGTTTCGGTTCAGTCGAATGTTAATGGGATACTTCATGCACAGCTGCTGCGTGATGGTGCGCCTGTCAATATTGCAATAGATGACATTCAGTTAACGAAGGGGACAACGAATCATACGATTGCAATACCTGGAAATGTTACGGAGAAAGGCAGCTATGAAATTCGCTTGACGATCGAGCCGAACAGCGAAAACAATAATCCGGCATTGCAGCCCGTATATGATTCCTTTTATTTTACCGTTATGGAGGCAGGAGATGTACCGGCGGGTCAAAGCAAAATCGCTTATTTGAACAGTGCTGATAAGCTGGAGTATGTGCCAGACTTCAAAGGCAATCAAATTATTGACTTTTCCAATGTAGGATATAAGGGGCTTGGAGGTACAGCGTTGCCAGATGTACAGGCGAAGGTAGTCGTTGAGCCAGGACCTGGGGATGATACGGCCCGCATTCAAGCAGCCATCGATCAAGTATCGGCTATGCCGCTTGATGCGAATGGCTTCCGCGGTGCTGTTGTTCTGAAGGTAGGAACGTTTGAAATTGCGAGCACGCTTTATATTAATCAAAGTGGCGTCGTGCTGCGTGGAATGGGTGAGGACGAGGATGGCACGATTTTGCTGGGGACAGGAACCAGTCGGAGAAATCTGATTGAAGTAGGCCCTAAATCTGCTCCAGTGTTAGTTGAAAATACTAAGACTGAGATTAGCAATTTGTATGTGCCATCTGGCGCAACTGTTTTCCGTGTAGAGGATGCAAGCCAATATCAGGTTGGCGATACCGTTATGATAAGACGTCAGGGTAATGAAGATTGGATTCACGAAATAGGTATGGATCATATTTATATGCGCCCGGGCACAACGAGCGGAACACTGCAATGGACGCCGTTCAATCTTGATTTTGATCGAGTTATAACAAAGATAGAAGGCAACACGATTACGATTGATGCACCGCTTGCTAATGCGATTGAACGCAAGTGGGGAGGCGGACAGCTTTATAAGTATACGGATGTAAATCGGATCGAAAATATCGGTATCGAAAAGATTAGCGCCGTATCCGAATATGATCCTTCCATTACAGATACTCAAATGGACAACGAGTTTTTAGATGAGCCTTATTTTGCCGATGAAGATCATGCGGAACGTTTTGTTATGCTGAATGCTGTAAAGAATGCATGGGTGCGCAATGTTTCTGGTCACCATCTATCTTACGCGCTAGTCCAAATTGGGCGCGAAGCAAAATGGGTCACGGTACAGGATGCGGAAGTATACGACATGGTCAGCATTATTACCGGCGGCCGCAGGTACAGCTTATTTATTCAAGGACAGCTTAACTTTGTACAGCGTATTTATGCAGAAACGTCTAGACATGCATTTGTGTACGACAGCCGCGTACAAGGACCTAACGTTGTATACGATAGCCTGGCAGTAAAAGAATACAATACAAGTGAGCCCCATCACCGCTGGTCTGTTGGCGGATTATTCGACAACGTCGATGCGAGAATCAACATTCGCGATCGTGCGTGGCTTGGAAGCGGGCATGGCTGGTCAGGCGCCAATTATGTATCGTGGAATACGAAGGGCGGATTAGTATCGCAGCAGCCGCCAACCGCGCAAAACTATGTAATCGGACATGAGCCTCATAATATTGGGAAAGTGGTTGAAGCGCTCGTTCCTAACGAGTATGATCCGCGCCCGCGCAGCAATGGCTATTGGGAATATGCAACCACTAGCGTGAATGGCCCGGAAAGCTTATATGTACAGCAGCTGGCTGAAAAGCTGCAAATCAGCTATGCAGCGACTGAAATCAAAATGGCGAAAAAGGCAGTAGGAGGAGGCTCTCTTGATAATCCGGATGGCATAACTGAAGGGGGGCATCATGGCGGCAACGGTGGCTCGTATGTCGTTACAGAACCGCAAGGCATCGCCCGCAAGCAAGGCGATTATGAGACTACGCTCACATTAAATCAAGAAGCAATTGAAGCATATGCCAAAAAGCATTTGGTTGAAGGCACTTTATCTATCGATGCGTCAGCTGATAAAGGTAACTTAATCATTGAGCTTTCTTCAGCAGTCGTTAAGTATTTGCAAGAAAGAGTTGCCCAGCCGCGTATTCAAGCCATAACGCCGTTTGGTGCAGTAGAGCTGCCAATCGACAGCCGTGCATTGCAGCGAGCTGCAAATGAAATGCAATCGGATAATATTATTTATCAGCTTCGTATTCAAGAAGTATCCGCTGCTGTTCAAGAGCAGATGTCGGCATTTGCGGCCGCAAATCAATTCACTTCTAATAGAAGCTTGCTGCTTGTACAATTCAGCGCTTCTTCTGACGGTCGCAGTATCGATTTGTTAGATAACGGAAGTCTTACAATCTTGCTTGGCGATATTGCACTGGATCCATCTAATTCGACAATTGCAGCATTTGATTCGGCCGCGAACGTGATTAAGTTTAGACCGGCTATATTTGAAAAGACGGATAAAGGCTGGCAGGTACGGATTAGTCGTGCGGACAGCAATAATTACATGCTAATCACACAGAATAAAACATTTGCCGATCTTGCAGGTCATCGCGATGAGCAAGCGATTAGATTACTTGCGAACAAAGGAATACTGCAAGGCAAGTCAGAAAATATATTCGCCCCGGATCATGCTGTGACTCGTGCGCAGCTGGCAGCGCTTGTCGTACGCATGCTCAATCTTAAGATGAGTGAAAACAGCTTGTCGTTTGCAGATGTAGCTGACCAAGCATGGTATGCGGGCGATGTAGCCGCTGCTGCATCCCATAACCTGATCCAAGGCTACAGCAATGGTGATTTCAGGCCAAATCAAGCCGTTACCCAGGAAGAAGCAGCTGTTATTTTACATCGCGCGCTGCTGCTGATGGAAAAAATGAATCAAATCGAGCAGCCCGCCGCATCTAATGCAGCCTGTGCTAGCGGTCAGAACGCGGCTTCATGGGCTAAAGATGCAGTGTGCCAGCTTGGTGCAATCAATGTGCTGGGCAGCGATGCTGCAAATCCGTTCATGGCAAAAAACCATATGAATCGCGGGGAATTTGCGCTAGTTGCTATGCGTCTGCTGGCTTACATGGAATTCATAAATAAATAAAAAATAAATTCATAAAAAAGCACATACCCATCTTAATTATCACTCTACTTGATGACGAATTCGTTCTCCTATAATGAATGTAACGACTGATAGACTGCAAGCTTGTCGGTTCATTACATTCAGGAGAGCGAATTCTTTTTTTTGTACCTAAATAGCTACTTTTACGACTATGACTACTTCCGATGATACTGCTTCTGATGAAACCGTTGCGACTGATGGAATTGCTGAACTGCTGAAATTGATGGAACTTATGAAACTGGTCTACCTGCTGGAATAGCTTTAGCTGATGGATTACTGAAACTGATGAATCTACTGTAATTGCTGAAATTCCAGTAACTATCCCAGTAACAAATGTAACCTCTCCTTAAATACGAGGATGTTGTTTCAATGTGATAACCATTAGTGAACACGACAGCCTTGGACAGCGTCTTAATTTGTTAAAATTGCGCTAACGGTTGCCATTGACGCTATTTCGATTATTTTAGCCCGTTTGAAAATGTAACGGTTGCCATGAGCGTTATTGTACCATTTTTCGAAGAAATCAACGGTTTATTGGGTAATTAAGCACGATAGCAACCGTTAGAAAAATTAATCCGCCATTTTAGCTTGAATAGCGTTCGTAGCAACCGTTAAAAAATAATCATTTGAGAAAAAACGGAGGGCAAGGTTGGAGCTGGAGAAGCGATAGCGTCCGCCTTTGTCTAGCTATTGTAACGTCTAAAGATTTTAATCGAAACAATAGATAGACAACACGGTCATAAGACCAATCTTGCACGCAGTGACTGATCTCATAAGAAATTACCAAGTTATCTTGCACGGAGTTACAACGTTCATAAGAAACTAGCAAAGTTAATGTGCAAAGTGAATACTCTCGTAAGCGGTCAGTAAAGTAATCGTGGACACTACACGAAACATATTAAGCATCAGAAGGAGTGAGCGGAATGAAAGCTGAGGATATGCTGCTCGACAATGCAGAAGCCGATGCGAGACAAATGCCGCAGACTGCCCTAAATGAAACCGACGAGTGCGATCCGCGCATGCAGTGGTGGAGAGAAGCGCGACTCGGCATGTTTATTCATTGGGGACCATACTCAGTGCTGGGCGGAGAGTGGAACGGCAAAGAAGTTGAAGCGACATATGCCGAGCATATTCAGTTAAGGGGCAAGATTCCGCTTCGTGACTATGAGCAAGTAGCGGCAAGCATGGATTTATCCTCATTTCATGCGGAACATTGGGTACAGCTGGCGAAGCAAGCCGGCATGAAATACATCATTATGACAGCGAAGCATCATGATGGCTTTGCCATGTATGATTCGCAGGTTTCAAATTACAGCGTTACAAAATGGGCGAACACTGGACGCGATCCTGTTAAGGAGCTGGCAGACGCCTGCGCAAAGGAAGGCATCAAGCTTTGTATCTACTACTCGCACGCGATGGATTGGCATCATCCTGATTCGCAAGGCAATACGCTTGATTACCCGGGCAATATCGGCGCGTGGGATTCGCTTGACACATGGATTGACGATGAAGATAAGCGTCAACGCTATGAACGGTATTTGCGAGAAAAGGCATTTCCTCAAGTCGAGGAGCTGCTGACCCGGTATGGCGATGTTGGCATTATGTGGTTTGACTGCGGACATAAGATTTCCGATGAGCAAGGGCATCAATTTATTGAACTTGTTCATCGGCTTCAGCCAAGCTGCCTCATTAACAAACGGGTGCGTGGCGACGGTTTTGGCGATTATGGCAATCCTGGCGACAACCAGCTAAGTGTAAAGGTTACACGAAAAGACTGGGAATCGATCCATACATTAAATGACTCATGGGGCTATCGCCACTCAGATCATAATTGGAAAAGCGCCAATGAGCTAATTCGCCACCTGATAGATGTCGTTAGCATGAACGGTAACTATGTTCTGAATATAGGTCCTATGGGAAGTGGTCAGCTTGATGCTCAATCAACGAAGCTGCTCGAAGCAATCGGTCAATGGATTAGTGTGAATGGCGAAAGCATTTACGGCACAACGGCAAGTCCGATTGGCAAGCCGCAATGGGGGAGATGCACAGCTAAGCTGCAGGAAAAGCTTTTGTATTTGCATCTATTTGAATGGCCAAGTGATGGCCAACTAATCGTGCCAGGCATTAGGAATTCGATTGTGAAAATGGAGCTTTTTTGCGGAGCTGCGGCGGAGGAGCTTGAGTATGAGCGGCTCAATGATCAGGACTGGCTAGTTAAGCTGCCAGAGTCTGAACGACGTTCTAATGGCGAAATCGTTGTAATCAGACTTCGTTTTGAAGGCGAACTGCTGGCTAATCCAATCCCAAGATTAATAGAGTCTCAATCCAATACGCTTGCTGCTTTTGATGGAAAGCTGGAAGGTCCTTCGCTGCGCCTCGATACCGGCAAGAAAGGCAGAGAAAATATAACCAATTGGGCGAGTGAACAAGACAAAATATCATGGCAAATTCGCGTTGCCTCTCCCGGTTCTTATTCAGTTCAAGTCAACTATGGGGCTGATGAGGAAAATGCAGGCGCAAAATATTGTCTGGAAATAGTGAGGCAAACAGCAGAAAGTACAGCTGGTAAAGCAACGGGTCAGCATACTGAAGAGTCGGCTAGTCATGAAGAAGGTAAGCTACCACTCGGAGCAGCCGAACAAACTGCTGACCGACTAGCCGAACGAACCGCTGAACGGTCAGCCGACCAATTATCCATCCAAACTGCTGCACAAACAGCTCAATTGACCGCCGTTACAACCAACACTGGCGGTGCCTACGAATTCCGCCAAGAGGACATTGGCACTATTCAATTCCATGAGCCCGGCATCTATACACTTACGATTCGGCCTGTGCATATTCCTGGACAGTATTTACTGAATTTGGCAGCCGTTGCTTTGAAGCAGGTAAAGAAGGAGGAGATGCAGCATGTTTCGCTTTGAACCGGCGCCTGTAAATGGCGGTTTTCGAATGGAAGGCTATTGGGTGTGGTGCGGTTCGGTTATACGGGGCGAGGATGGCCGCTATCATATGTTTGCATCGCGCTGGCCGACAAGCCTGCCTATGCATCCCGGCTGGCTTGTCGCCTCTGAAATTGTTCGCGCAGCATCGGATACGATTGAAGGGCCGTATGTGTATGAGGAAACTGTACTGCCTGCGCGGGGAGCTGAGTATTGGGACGGACGCAGCACTCATAATCCGCATATCGTCAAGTACAACGATAAATATGTTCTCTTTTACATGGGGACAACTCATCCATTGCCAGAGCCAGACGCCTCGCTCAAGCTAGATGATCCGCTTACGATAGTAGCCCGTTCCAATAAACGAATCGGAATAGCCACTTCATCCAGTATCTATGGACCTTGGGAGCGAAGCGATCAGCCGATTTTGGATGTCCGGCCAGGCAAGTTCGACAGCTATTTGACCTCGAATCCGGCGCCGTGCATTCAGGAGGATGGCTCGGTGCTGTTAATCTACAAGGCGCGCCGATACGAAGGCAACCGTCATGGCAAAATGACGATCGGAGTAGCAAAGGCGCCGCATTATGGAGGACCTTATCGCACCATTAGTGAGGAGCCGATCTTTCCTCCGCAATATCATATTGAGGATCCATTTATTTGGAAGTCGGGCAATGGATTTGAGATGATTGCCAAAGATATGGACGGAAGTATATGCGGCGAGAAATATAGCGGCGTACACGCCAAATCTGCAGATGGCGTTCATTGGTTTATCGACGACAAAGAACGAGCATATTCTCGTTTGATCGAATGGGATGATGGCAGCACGCGGCTAATGGGAAATTTGGAAAGGCCATTTCTCTATTTTGAGAATGGCGAGCCGACACATCTTTTCGCGGCTACTTCAGATGGCAGCAACGGATTTCATGATTGCACGGAGACCTGGAACATGGTTATTCCGCTGGAAGGGAAGAAGAATGATGGAGATTCATGATCATGAGGTCATATTGTTTATCGGCGACAGCATAACAGATTGCAAACGCGATAAAACAGATGCAGCTGATTTGGGAAGAGGCTATGCATTTTTAACGGCTGCACATATCGCGGGGCTGCATCCTGAGAAGAAGCTTACGTTACAAAGGCATTAATGGAAACCGTATCGGTAATTTACAGGAACGCTGGCAAAGCGATTGCATTGATCTATCGCCAACAATTGTATCGATATATATCGGAATTAACGATACGTGGCGCAGATTCGACCGCAATGATCCAACGACAGCGGAGCAATTCGAGGCTGGCTACCGTGATATTTTGGAACGCACCCAAAAGCAGCTTCAAGCGCGCATCATACTAATCGAGCCTTTTGTACTTCCAGTTCCAGAGGATCGCCGATCATGGAGAGGGGACTTGGATGGCAAAATCGCTGTCATTCATCGCTTGGCAGAGGAATACCGGATTCCGCTAGTGCAGCTTGACGATGCATTCGCAGAAGCAGCTAACAAGGCATCATACGAGCAATTAGCGCCGGACGGCGTACATCCTACATTGGCCGGCCACGCTTTGATTGCCAAGCGCTGGCTGAATACGGTAGGCATCAATTCTTTCAATTAGGAGGCAGCCATGGCTAGTAAAATTCAAGCATCAGATCGCATTAAGTACGCTCGTACAAGGCGGGAAATGTGGACGATATTCCGTAAATACAAAGCTATTTATTTTATATCGATTCCCGGCATTCTTTATTTTATCGTGTTCAAATATATTCCGCTTGGCGGAAGTGTAATGGCTTTCCAAAACTATAATTTGTTCAAAGGACTTATGAACAGCCCATGGGCAGGGCTGGAGCATTTCCAACGCATGTTTGAGTATGACGAGTTTATGCAAATTTTCGTAAATACCGTATTAATAGGCTTGTACAATCTAGTATTTGCTTTCCCGATTCCAATTATTTTAGCACTGTTATTAAATGAAGTCCGGCTAATTTTTTATAAGCGATTGCTGCAAACCGTTGTGTATATGCCGCATTTTCTATCCTGGGTCATTATCGGGGGGATCGCAATCGGTCTTCTGTCTCCTACTACCGGCGTTGTTAACAAAATAATGGAAGCGATTGGTTTAAGTAAAATCTATTTTCTTGGTGAAGAATCCTATATTCGGTCGATTATTGTTAGCTCCGGCATTTGGAAGGAATCAGGCTGGGGTACCATTATTTATTTAGCTGCTTTGGCTGGAATAAATCCAGAAATGTATGAGGCAGCAAGAATCGATGGTGCGAACCGCTGGAAGCAAACAATTGCAATTACGATTCCGTCTATTTTACCGACTATCGTTATTTTATTCCTGCTAAACATCGGCAACTTCCTTGATCTTGGCTTTGAGCGTGTCTATGTATTTTTGAATTCCTTGAACTCATCCAATGGTGAGATATTGGATACGTATATTTATCGAGCAGGTCTATTAGATAAGCAATACAGCTTTACAACAGCAATTGGGCTGTTCAAATCCATTATCGGGCTTGCCCTTGTTATGATCGGCAACATGCTGAGCAAGAAAACAACCGGCGAATCTCTCTACTAAGGCAGGTGAACAATAGATGCAAAAGTTGACAAGTGGTGAAAAAGTATTTCAAGTTTTCAATTACATCTTCTTAACGATCATTTCATTAGGTATGGTGCTGCCGCTGCTGCATATTGTCGCCCAGTCGCTGAGCAGTGATCTTGCGATCAATGCAGGCAAGGTCGGCATACTGCCTGTCCAATTTACATGGGACAATTATGCAGTTGTTGTGCAGGATTCCTCGGTATGGCGTGCGTTTGTCGTAAGCGTCATTGTAACGGTAGGTGGAACATTCGTCAATTTGATTGCAACGGCGAGTCTTGCCTATCCGTTATCGCGCCCTGAATATATCGGCAGAAAATACATTTTGCTGATGGCGCTGATTACGTTTATTTTTAGCGCTCCGCTTATTCCGAATTATCTGCTCGTACGTTCACTGGGGCTGCTCGATTCCTTATGGGCACTTATTATTCCTAGTGCGATCAGCGCGTACAATTTGTTCATTATGCGATCCTTTTTCTTGAATTTGCCTAACGAGCTTGTCGATTCGGGAAGAATTGACGGCTGCGGCGAGCTGCGCCTAATATGGAGCATTATATTGCCGCTGTCTAAACCGGTTATGGCGACGATGGGATTATTTTATTCCGTCATTCATTGGAACTCGTATTCATCCGCATTATACTATATCAATACACGTGCATTGTATCCGCTTCAAGTGCGGCTCAGGGAGATCGTAATTACCGATCAGTTCGGAGAAATGGACACGTTCAATTCGCTGCTTAATATTTCGCCTGAGGGGATGAAGATGGCTGTTATTGTGGTGGCAACACTGCCTATTATGCTGGTCTATCCGTTTCTGCAAAAGTATTTCATCAAAGGGATGTTAATAGGATCTATAAAATCGTAAAAGAACACAGATAGATAATAATTTTACCAATACCGCTAAAAATAGGATTAATTTAATCTAGTAACAAGAGCAGCGCTCTTACACTATTTGCACAATAAGAAAGGGAGATCGTATGAAAAAGATAACGAGTATTGCGCTTACAGCGGTGCTGTCTGCGACATTGCTGGCAGGCTGCGGCGGCAAAGCCGATCCTAAGCCGGCGGCAAGCAACAATCCGTCTGAGTCAAGCAACCCTAGTCCGGAGGCTACTGATCAGAAGAAAGAGCCTACCAAATTTTCAATCTCTTTCTCAACAGGCGGAAATAAGTATTTCGAATCTTCAGCGGATATTAACAAGGACAAGTGGGTGCTGGAGCTTGAAAAGCTGACGAACACAGACCTTGATATTATTCCGATTCCGCACAAGGAATTTGATCAGAAGATGAGCCTGATTTTTGCCGGCAACACCGTTCCTGATGTAGTGGGCAATTTACGTGGAGGCCCTACTACACCGTCCATGTCCGGCTCGGTTGAAGCAGGCGTGTTCATGCCGCTGGATGACTTGCTCAAAGAGCATGCGCCTAACCTGATGGCACAAGTGACAGAGGATGCCTGGGAGTACGTGAAGCATGATGGCAAAATTTATGGTATTCCTTCCTGGCTGGAAAATCCGGCTAGACGTGCTACTTTCCTAAGAATGGATTTGCTGGAGAAGACGGGACTGCCGCTTCCAAAAACGGTTGATGAGTATATGGACGTACTGCGCGCATTCAAGAAGCTTGGCGTAGAGAATCCGTACCAGTACCGTGAGAATTTCAAATATGCGGACACGTTCTTCGGCGCTTATGATGTTATGCCTTACCAGCTGGAAGTTGTCGGAGATGAAGTATTGCCGAAATTCTTCGATGTCGAGAACATGACGAAAGCTTTGGAAGCGTATAAAACGATGTACGACGAAGGCCTCATTCCAGCTGACTTTGCATCGGTAACGCAAGCGGACTACAATCGCAATCTATCAGCGGGCAAGGCAGGCATGTGGACTTCCAATGCAGATGGTTTGCTCAACTGGAGATCAAAAGCAAGAGAAGCGGATCCAAATGCTAAAATCGATATTGTGCCTTCACCATCAGGCTATGAAGGCGCAGGCGGACATTTGCTGGCATCGCCAATCTCCACAACATATTTTATCAACAGCAAAGTACCTAAAGAAAAAGCAATTGAAATTATTAAGTTTTTTGACTGGATGCTGACAGAAGAAGCGGATATGTTCTTTACTTTCGGGATCGAAGGTGAGAATTATACGAAGGAAGGCGACAAAATCAACTACAAGCTTCCTGAGACAGAAGGCGGCGTGGATGAGCAAGGCTTCCGCCAATCACAGCTATGGTTCGTGCATGAGCTGACCTATAATAAGAAGTTCGTTGAGCTTAACCCGGATGGCCCGGACCTCATTGCTGGCTTTGACAATATCCTTTCCAAAGAAGGGGTAGGCACAATCGTCTTTAATCCAAACCTTGAGAGCTATAACAAATATCCAGATCTGGCAGCTGGCGGCGACACTGCTTCGAAGTTTATCGTAGATAACATTATTAAAATTATTTACGGCAAGGCTCCTGTATCCGACTGGCCAAAGGTAATCGAGGAATGGAAGAAAAAAGGCGGAAATGAAATTATTAAGGAAGCGACAGAGCGCTACCGCAACAATGACGGCGTCGTTTATCAGGGCAGAAAGCAATAAATTATTGTATAATGAAATAACTTGAATGTAAACGTTCTCACTAAGTGAAAATACGCGACTATTCCGATATCGGCTCCTCTGCCGGCATCGGAATAGAACCGTTTTTTTTTAAATATAGGAAAGTATAAGTTTTCACTTTATACATGTTCCTATATTTCACCGAGAAACGGCACCTCCTTAGCCAAGGACGCGCAGCGTTTCTTCTTGATTATAAGAATTTATAAGTTTTTTCTATAAACTTGTTCTTATAATTCATCGGTAAACGCGCCTTTTCAAAGGATCGGCGGAAGCCGTTTATCCTTGTTTCGTACGAGTTTGAGAATAGGGGGAGAAAGTTATGCGGCTTTTAATTGTAGACGATGAACCAGTCATTAGAAAAGGGCTTGTCAAAATGGTCGATCAAAAGAGATACTCAATTACTGAAATCCGCACGGCGAGCAACGGGGAGCAAGCCATCGAAATGCTGAGGGAAGCTGAGGCGGATATTGTGCTTACTGATATTCGCATGCCCAAAATGAGCGGTTTGGAGCTTTGCGAGCATATCCACCAACACTATAAGCATATTCAAATGGTCGTGATATCCGGTTATGACGATTTTGCTTACGCCCAAAAATGTGTTACTTACGGTGTGAAGCATTATTTGCTAAAGCCGCTTACTTCGGCTGACTTGAATAAAATTATCGGCGACCTGATTGATCAGCGCGGGAATGAAGTTATTTCATTATCGCCTTATTTGGCATGGATCGAACGGGCAGAGCAAAGCATCTGGCTGCTTCACGAGCAGGAGCTGGATTCCCTTAATTCCTACTGGATTCATATGATCGAAACGTCTTCATTAAATGCTGCGCAGCTTAATACCTTAATACAGGATTGTCTTGGATTGCTGAAGGGCAGGCTGCAGGAAAAAGGCTTTGAAGCACAGACAATTCCTTTAACTAACAGCACCCCTCGCACGAAAGCGGAAATTATACAATATATATCGCAATATTTGCAGTTTCTATATGACGAGCTGACGAAGCAGCGAACAGGCTATTACAAAAACCCTCTGGAAGAAATAAAAATGTATATCGATGAGCATTTGGCGGAGGATATTTCACTTGTCGAGGTGGCTGAGATGGCAGGCTTTACGCCGACCTATTTCAGCGCCATGTTCAAAAAAATGAGCAATGAAACGTTTGTGAAGTACCGCATTAAAACAAGGATGATCAAAGCGAAAGAATTGCTGGCGATTCCGCATATCCGCATCGTAGACATAGCAGCGACAGTCGGCTACGAGGATTATCCGCATTTTGCAAAAATGTTTAAAAAGACGACAGGCTATACTCCTTCCGAGTATCGGCAAATGATAGGCATCAAATGATGAGAGGCTCACTGGTCAGCCAGCTCTTTTTTTACTTTCTTGTTGTTATTTCCCTGTCGCTTATATCGCTTGGCTTCTTTACGTACTCCAAATCCTCCAAGGAGCTGGAGACATTGAATGATCAGCATCTGGAGCAGATCGTCAACAATGCGCTTAATCATACCGATTTGTACGTAATGGCTTATGAGCGTTCGATGCTGTCGCTGCTTACGGATAGAAACATGAAAAAATTTATCGATCTGCCGTCTTCACCGGATCCCTATGATTACTATCATTACAGTAATGAATTGAAGGACGTGGGGTTTAGCCCGATCTTTATCCGCGATCTCGAGGTCAATTCGATTTATGCGATCAGCTTTAGCGGGAATGGGGTTTACGGGTTTAATAACGGTATGAATGTCGAAACCTTTTCTGCTAAAACGGTGCAAAGTCATTTGCGGGAGCTGCTGGATATTACGAAAAAGGATGGCAGCGTCAGCTTTGTCACAAGCAGTATATTTCCAAGCAGCAACAATCATGTCGTCAGGCTGGCCAGGCAAATCAAGGGCTTGGCCTCGCCAGAGTACCGGGGCGTGCTGGCCATTGAAATTAACGCCGATGAGCTGTCTACGCTATGGCATGGCATCGATCTGGGAGAGAACGGTTATTTCTTTATTACAGACGAGCGCGGCCGAATTGTATATCACCCGCAAAGCAGCAAAATGGGGCAGCAGATCGATAGCTCATTAAGCGTGCAATTGTCTGATCGGGCTGTACTTTCCTTTACGGACATAGATGAGGAAGGCGAGGAGAGGGTGTATGTCAAGCGCACATCCAATCATACGCAGTGGAGCCTTGTCGCTTCGGTTCCAGTCGGCGATTTGAAGAAGCCGATTTCCAATATTCGCATGACAACGATACAGATTGCGGTTTTGACCCTAATATTTGCACTATGGATATCCTATCAATTCGGACGCTCTATTACGCGCCCTATTAAAGTATTGAAACGCGGTATGACGTACACGGAGAAAGGAAACTGGTTCACGATTCCGCTGCCGAAGCGCCGCAACGAAATAAGCGAGCTTATGGAGCGCTATAATGTCATGGTGCGCAGGCTGTCGGAATTGGTGGAGCAGGTGTATGAGAGCGAGCTGCGCCAGAAGGAGGCCCAGTACGTCAGGCAGAAAACAGAATTTCAATCGCTGCAAATGCAAATTAATCCGCATTTTTTATATAACACGCTGGAGACGATAACGTGTTATGCGGCGATTCAGGATTCAGATGAAATTCAAGAAATTGTGAAGTCAATGGCTTATATGCTGCGTTACTCGGTACAGACGAATATTGAGGAAATAACGGTAGCCAATGAGCTGAACCATGTGCTTAACTATATGGTTATTTTGAAGCACCGCACGGAGCGGGAGTTTGAGCTGGATGTAGCTATCCCGCCGCAATATTTGCTGAGAAAGATGGTGCGTCTGACGCTTCAGCCGCTGATCGAAAATGTATTCCAGCATGCCTTCCCGGATAGCATAGAGGAGCATCATTGGGTCCGAATCGATGCCGGCGAGCAGGACGGCATGTTCTGGCTTAGCGTCGAGGACAATGGTGCAGGCATATCCGAGGAGAAGCTGCGGCTATTGGAGCAGCGTTTGCAGCATAAGGAGAATAGCGATGAGATGAGCGAGTCTTTGGAATGGACCGGGGGCATCGGCCTTGCCAACGTTCATCGCAGAATTCAAATGGTTTTTGGCGAGCAATGTGGCCTAAAAATAGAGAGCAAGCATGGAGAAGGTACGAAAATGACGATGATGATGCCAATCGCATCGATGCCGATCAAGCCGAAGCGATTGCAGCATCGATCTGAGGAGGAGAAGCTGTGAAGTACAGAAGACTTGGCCATTCCGGATTGAAAATTAGCGAGATCGGGCTGGGCAGCTGGCTAACCTACGGCGGCTCAGTTGCGGAGTTGCAGGCAGAAGCGGTCATTGACCGGGCTGTAGAGCATGGCATTAATTTTTTTGATACGGCCAATCAATATTTGGATGGCGCTGCGGAGCGGGTTGTCGGCAAGGCGCTGTCCAAATATAGCCGCGATTCGTACGTGCTGGCGACTAAGGTGTTTTTTCCAATGGGTGAAGGGCCCAATTCACGCGGCTTATCACGCAAGCATATTATCGAGCAATGCGACGCCAGCTTGAAAAGACTTGGCATGGATTATATTGATCTGTATCAATGTCATCGGTTCGATCCGGAAACCCCGGTGGAAGAAACGCTGCGCGCACTGGATGACTTAATTACGCAGGGCAAAATATTATATGCAGGCGTTAGCTTATGGAGCGCTTTGCAGCTATCTGATGCAGTTTCGATTGCAAAAGAATTCAATCTCGATCGCATTATATCCAATCAGCCGCAATACAGTATGTTTGTAAGAGATATTGAAAAGGACGTTATTCCGCTCAGCGAGCGGGAAGGCATTGGCCAGGTCGTATTCTCGCCGCTGGCACAGGGCGTGCTTACGGGCAAATATAAGCCAGGAGCAGCCTTGCCGGAAGGCTCGCGCGCCACCGACCCCCAGTCGAATAAGTTTATGCCGCGTTTTCTCAATGAAACTAATTTGAACATCGTCCAGAAGCTGGTTCCTATTGCAGAGCGCAATGGATTGACAATGGGGCAGCTGGCATTGGCATGGATTTTACGCCAAAGCAACGTAGCAAGCTGCATTATTGGTGCATCCCGGCTGGAGCAAATCGATGAGAATGTAAAAGCGGCAGGTGTTGAGTTAAGTCTGGATGACCAGTATGAAATCGAACAGATTTTGCAGGGGAAAATATGATGGCTAACCGTTTATGGTATCGCCAGCCCGCAGCGCGCTGGACGGAAGCTTTGCCGCTCGGCAATGGTCGATTAGGCGCAATGGTGTTCGGCAAGGTTGAAGAGGAGCTTATCCAGCTCAATGAAGACTCTGTATGGTATGGCGGCAAGCTGGATCGCAGCAATCCGGATGCTGCAGCGGCGATGCCGCGCGTGAAGGAGCTAGTTATGGAGGGCAAGATTGCAGAAGCACAGCATCTTGCCAGGAAGGCCTTTACTCCCATACCCAAATATGCGGGGCCTTATCAGCCGCTTGGCAATTTCAATATGTGGTTTACCGGTCAGAACGGTAAAGTGTCGGACTATGAGCGAAGTCTTGATTTGGAAAAAGCTGCAGCTTCGGTATCCTATCAGATTGATGACAAAGTGTATCGCAGAGAGCTGTTTATTTCTGCTGTTGATCAGGTGCTCGTTATCCGATTAACTAGTGATCAGCCAGGCGCTGTCTCCTTTTACAGCCAATTAAGCCGCAGGCCATTTGATCCTGGCTCGCAGCCGATCGGACAGGATGGCATTCTTATGAGCGGGCAATGCGGTCCTGAAGGCGTCATCTATGCGGCGGCCTTTCGGGTTGCTGCCGAGGGCGGTCAAACAGAGCTGACCGGTGATTTTGTATCGGTTGAGGGCGCCCATACCGTCACGATTTATATAGCGGCAGCAACATCGTTCCGCCATGCGGACCCGGTAACACGAGCGAAGAAGCAATTGAGCGATGCGATTCAAAAGGGCTATGAGCAAGTGAAGCGGGATCATCTGGCCGATTACGCCCGCTTGTTCAGCCGTGTATCGCTGCAGCTCGGGGAAAAGCAGGAGTATATCGAAAGCTTGCCGACGGATGAGCGGCTGCGGCGGATTCAGGCAGGGGAAGCGGATGCTTCTCTCGCTGCATTATATTTTCAATACGGCAGATATTTGCTAATATCCAGCTCGCGGCAAGGCACGCTGCCTGCCAATTTGCAAGGCATCTGGAACGATAATTACCAACCGCCCTGGGAATGCAATTATACGATAAATATTAATTTGCAAATGAATTACTGGATTGCAGAAGCAGGCAATTTGGCGGAATGCCATGAGCCGCTCATAGATTTCGTAGAGCGCCTATGCGAGAACGGGCGCAGGACAGCGTCGGAGCTTTACGGCTGCAGAGGCTTCGTAGTCCATCATAATACAAATATTTGGGCGGACACGAACATTAACGGCATGATCGTGCGCGCCAATACGTGGCCGATGGGCGGCGTATGGCTGGCGCTTCACTTGTGGGAGCATTACCGTTACGGGCTTGATCGCTCATACTTGAACGATAGAGCGTACCCTGTTTTGAAGGAAGCTGCGCAATTCGTGCTTGATTATGTAACGATGGATGCTGCAGGGCAATATGTAAGCGGCCCTTCCGTGTCGCCTGAAAATAAATATATGCTGTCTAACGGTGAAGTTGGTTATTTATGCATGGGGCCCGCTATGGATACGCAGCTTATTCAGTCCCTGTTCGTTGCGGTGCTAGAAGCTGCGCGAGAACTGGAAGATGAGGGCTTGCTGAAAGCAACAGTAGAACACCAAACGTTTATTGCGAGCATCCATGAGGTGGCTAGCAAGCTTCCAAGGCCACAGATTGGCTCTAGTGGCCAGCTGCTCGAATGGCAGCAGGAATATGAGGAGCCGGAGCCGGGGCATCGCCATATTTCACATTTGTTCGCCCTGCATCCAGGTGAATTAATAACTAAGCATCATACGCCTGAGCTGGCTAATGCCGCGCAAGCAACTTTGGAGCAGCGGCTTGCTGCAGGAAGCGGCCATACGGGCTGGAGCAGGGCATGGATCGTGAATTATTGGGCTCGTTTACATGAAGGTGAGGAGGCTCATCGGCATTTGCGTGCCTTATTAAGCCTGTCCACAAACCCTAATTTGTTTGCCGAGCATCCTCCTTTTCAGATCGATGCGAACTTTGGCGGTGCGGCGGCTATTGCTGAAATGCTTCTGCAATCCCATAAGGAGGAGCTGCAGCTGCTGCCGGCGTTGCCTGCCGAATGGAGCTGCGGCATTGTAACTGGATTAAGGGCAAGAGGCGGCTTAACTGTGGATATAAAATGGTCTAACAATAAGCTAATGAAAGCCTCTATTACTGGAACAGAAGATCGTGAAATTTGTATGCGTTCGGCTGAAAGATTGTATATTTCGCTCGATAGCGCACTGACAAATATACCGGCAGGAGATAGGGCAGAGCAGACTATGATTTCGGGCGGTCAAGCTTTGAAAGGAATAGAGAGTGCAGACGGCGCGAGCTGGCTTTATAAATGGAGTTTAGCTGCAAATTTATGCTATACGGTTCAGATAGCTAATGAATGAAGTGGGTGATCACAGATGGCAATAATAGTGGATGAGCAGCGGATGCTCTTTCATTTGCAGGGCAGCAAAAGCAGTTATATTTTTCGAGTAGTAGAAGAGGGCATTCTAGAGCATGTATATTGGGGCGCAAAACTTCATGATATGAATGCTGAGCATTTGGTGCAGTACCGGACGCGTTCCTCGTTCAGCCCGCCTTTTGCCGGCAATCGCAAACGATCCTTTGATACGCTAATGCAGGAGTTTCCCGGCTATGGCTACGGTGATTCACGCCAGCCAGTATATGCTGCGCGGCTTGCAAATGGAACCGGGATTACGAGGCTGACGTACCGTTCCTATCGTATTTTGCAAGGAAAACCGTCGCTTGATGGACTTCCTGCTACTTATTCGGAGGCCGATCATGAGGCGGATACGCTGGAAATGGAGCTGTTTGATGAGCATTCAGGCTTAGCAGTATGGCTGAGCTACAGCTTATTTCATGAGCATAATGCGATTGCCAGGTCTGTCAGATATGAAAATCGCAGTAAATCGAACATGACGTTGGAGCAGGCGCTTAGCGTAAGCGTTGATTTCGCCCATTCCGGATTTGATATGCTGCAGCTGTCGGGAGCCTGGTCGCGCGAGAGAAATTTAGACCGCCGCAGCTTGGCGCCGGGTATTCAGGGGATTGACAGCAGGCGCGGCTCGAGCAGCCATCCATTCAATCCGTTTATAGCCTTGCTATCCAAAGGAGCGGATGAGGATGCTGGGGAGGTGTATGGTTTCAGCCTGGTATATAGCGGAAGCTTTAGCGCACAGGTTGAGGTTGATCAGTACCGGACAACAAGAGTTGTCATGGGCATTCAGCCTTTTCAGTTCAATTGGCTGCTGGAGCCGGGCCAAAGCTTTCAAGCGCCGGAGGTTGTGCTCGTCTATTCTAGCCAAGGCATCGGCGGGATGTCGCGCGCCTATCACCGCTTGTACCGTACAAGGCTGTGCAGAGGGGAATATCGTGACCAGCTGCGACCGATCGTTGCGAACAACTGGGAAGCTACCTTTTTTAATTTTAATGAAGAGAAAATTACGAGTATTGCAGAGGCAGCGGGCGAGCTTGGCATTGAGCTGTTCGTGCTTGATGACGGCTGGTTTGGAGCGCGTGACAATAGCTCGAGCTCGCTTGGCGATTGGACGGTGCATCAAGGCAAGCTGCCGGGCGGGCTTGCCAGCTTGGCAGACCGTATTAAGCAGCAGGGGATGCAGTTTGGGCTATGGTTTGAGCCGGAGATGGTCTCTCCCGACAGCGAGCTGTACCGCAAGCACCCTGATTGGTGCTTGCATGTGCCGAACTATGAGCGTACTGAGGCGCGGCAGCAGCTTGTGCTCGATTTCTCACGCAAGGATGTGCGGGAAGCAATCGTGGCAATGGTATCAGACATATTGACCAATGTACCAATCAGCTATGTGAAATGGGATATGAACCGCAACATGACGGAAATCGGTTCGGCGCTGCTGCCTCCTGACAGGCAGGCAGAAACGGCGCATCGCTATATGCTTGGCTTGTACGAGGTTATGGAGCAGCTGACGACTGCTTATCCTCATATTTTGTTTGAAAGCTGCTCTGGAGGCGGAGGGCGCTTTGATCCGGGAATGCTCTACTATATGCCGCAAACGTGGACAAGCGACAATACCGATGCTATTGAACGTCTAAAAATTCAGTACGGGACAAGCATCGTTTATCCGGTCAGCAGTATCGGCGCTCATATATCAGATGTTCCCAACCATCAGGTAGGAAGGCTGACTTCGCTGGAAGTGCGCGGTCATGCGGCCATGTCAGGCAATTTCGGCTATGAATTGGATTTAACAAAGCTTGACGACCAGGAAAAAGCGCAAATGAAGACGCAGGTGGTGCTGTACAAAGAGATACGGCCGCTCGTGCAGCAAGGTGATTTCTACAGGCTGAGCAGTCCTTTTGAAAGCAATGAAACCGCATGGATATTTGTAAATGAGTTGCAAACGGAAGCTGTGTGCATGTGGTTTCGCGTTTTGAAAACAGCTAATGACCCGATTGTCCGCATACAAATGAAGGGTCTTGACCCTAATCAGAAATACAGCGTTACAGAAGCTGGCTTCGCAGATCCGGAAAGGGTGCCGGTGGAGTTTGTATGTGGCGGCGACGAGCTGATGCACTACGGGCTTACGATTCCTGGAGACAAGGGTGATTTTAAAAGCGGGATGTGGCGGTTTAAGGCGGTGCCTGAATGAAGGAAATGAAGGCTATTCTTGTAGGGCTGGGTGAGGCTGGCTTCGGATGGTATCGCATCGTGCAGCGCTTTGGCAAATTATCGCTGGCAGTCGTTGATACGAATATTGCGATGAAGGATAAACTGGCTGCTTATAGCGTTGAAGCGGCGCCGCCCTTCTATACTTCTCTAGAGAAGGCTATTCAAAAAGAAAAGCCGCAATTCATCATTAATGTAACCCCTCCGCATATTCATGCTGCAGTGAATAAGGCAGCTTTTCAGCACTGTTTGCCTGTATTAAGCGAGAAGCCTATTTCCTACAATTATTATGAAAGTGTGCAAATAACAGCAATTGCTGAGCAGTGCAGCGTACCATTTATGATAGCGGAGAACTATCGCAACCAGGCGCGGATGCGGAAGCTTAAAAATTGGCTGGACGAAGGTACGATAGGAAAACTGAAAGCCGTTCATATTGAATTTGGCAGAAACGGGCTGGAAGGAAGAACGTATGATGTCCGTCTACTCCATGACATCGTTGTGCATCATATGGATTTGCTGCGTTTTTTGACGGGGCAGGAAGGCTTGAAGGTTTTTGCAGAAAAACCGCTGGATAACGAACATATTCATATTATAGTAGAATTGAGCGGGGATATATCAGCTGTCTATACGGCGAGGGTTCATGCAAAAGCAAAGGAAACGCCATGGCACGGCTATTGGACCTTGGAAGGAGATGGCGGAACGGTCAGTCTCGGCGCTGATGGCCTGATTCTGAAGGCAAGCGGAAAAGAAACCGTAAAAGTCAATGATTTCACTGATATACAGCATCCTAATTGTTTGGAGCAATTCGTTAACTTCTTGCAGGGCGGTCCTGTACCCGAAACGATGGCCTATGAATATTTGAAAACAGAGGCATTAGTATATGGAGCTGAGAGATCAGCAGAGCAGGGCAAATGGGTGGCTATCTAGCAGATTATATAAGCGACTACCAGGCAGATCATATAGGCGACTATCTAGAAGATCATATAATAGTAGAAAGGAAGCAGGCTTGTGGCTTTAAGAGTAACGATTTGGAATGAAAACAGGCATGAGCAGACGGCACCCGAAGTTCGCAGCATTTATCCGAATGGCATCCATGGAGCAATTGCAGAGGGACTGCTGAGCAATGGTGAATATACGATTACTACAGCTACCTTTGATCAGCCTGAGCACGGGTTGACGAAGGAAGTATTGGATCAGACCGATGTGCTTATTTGGTGGGGACATATACTGAACAGCAAAGTAAGTGATGAGGTAGTCGAGCGCGCATATAGACGCGTACTGGACGGCATGGGCTTTATTGCGCTGCATTCAGCTGCAGGCTGCAAGCTGTTCAAGAAGCTGATGGGCACGACCTGCCGCTTTAAGTGGCGGGAAGCCGATGATAAGGAAAGATTGTGGATCGTCAACCCGGGACATCCTATTGCAGCAGGCTTGGGCGAATATTTCGAGCTGGAGCAGGAGGAAATGTACGGTGAGCACTTTGATATTCCTGCTCCGGACGAGCTTGTGTTTGTCAGCTGGTTCACAGGCGGCGAGGTGATGCGCAGCGGCTGCGCTTACTACAGAGGCTGGGGCCGGGTCTTTTATTTCCGGCCTGGGCATGAAACTCACCCAACCTATTGGAACGCTGACATTAGGAAGGCAATTGCGAATGCTGTGGATTGGGCAGGAAAAAGGAAGCAGTAGATAGCTAGATTAGATAAAGTGTGAGATAAGGCAGCAGCAAGCGGCGATACGATTGCATTTTGGACAGCAATTATCCCGGTTTGCTGGCTGCCTTTTTTTGAGTGCTGTTTGTGAAGAGGTAATACTGTTGAGGAGAATGTCAATCATTGTGGCAACCATTTGTAAGCAAAAGGGATAATGCAAGATTGGGACTGAAAAGGGGCAGCATCCCTAGCTAGCTGGTCACTCGTTCCGTTATTATGACCAAAATCGCAGTTTCGAGGCAGTAAAGTGACACACGTTCCGCTATTGATCTATAAATCGCAGAAAAAGCCTCATTTGGACCCGAATAGCGGAATATGTGACCGCGAAAATGAAAAAATGACGGTTATTAGGCAAATAGCGGAACGTGTGACCGCGAAACAAGGATAAACGACTCCGTTGTCTTTGGAAAGGCGCGTGTTAGACTATGCTAATTATTAAAACTTACGTTTTTGATAGGGGATACCATCGCCATCTTCACAATAGGACTTGAGACTATAAAGGAAAATAGCCCAGTTGTAGTTACAGGAGCGATAAAATGGCGTTACTTCTTTCCAGTTCGTATGGCGCAAAGTAATAAAAGACTTCCCGTTCTTCTCTTGAATATCAAAGGAAATAATCGTACCAATCCATTCTGGATCTGAATCTATACACTGCCAAACGATTTTTTGATTAGTAATCAATTCCTCTATTCTCATCTTAGTTGTGTCATTGCTGCCAAATCGAAATTCATTAATAAAGCCAATCTGATTATTAACAATGAGTTCATTGGTCCATATTTCCGACAGTCCTTCAGCGGTGGTTAAAGCTTCATACACCTTCGACGCCGGAACATGAACGGTTTGCAAGTGCTCGATATTTGCCATGTCTTACTCCTTTCTAACTGCAATCTTTATGTTTGATGCTTAATAAAACATAAGATGAATATAATAGTTTCTTTTGGGTTGCTAGGTTGCAGTAACATATTTTTCTTATTCGATGAGGTATTCTTATATTCCTTGTTGTCTATAACGAAACCAAGCCAAATTAAGGTTGAAGATATTTAAAATTCACCCATTCACTGCACAAACGTCCAAAAGTTAGGATGAAATGCGTTGACAATAAATGTGCATATGAATAATATAAATACACAATTACCGCAAAGTATAAAAGCTTTGCGCTTACAATTCATTGTAATCCTATAGAAATTATTAGTTTAAAAATAATGGATGAATGGGGGAATAAAAGTGAACATCGAAAATATTGAGGCCTTTGTCTACATTAATCACTATGGCAGCTTCAACAAAGCGGCGGAGGTGCTGTTTATTTCTCAGCCTACTGTATCAGCGAGAATCCAGTCGCTGGAGCGTGAGCTGGACAGTGTGCTGTTTGACCGGCTCGGGAAGCAGGTCAGCTTGACGGATAAAGGAAGACAGTTTCTTCCCTACGCTCAGCAAATATTGCAAACCTTTCAAAAAGGAAAGCATCAGCTGCAATCCAAGGCCAGAATTTTGCATGAGCTGAAAATTGGCAGCACGGTTTCTGTATCTAATTACTTATTGCCTCAATTGCTGACTCATCTTAAGCAAAAATATCCCCATATGCTATTTAAAGTGACAACCGAGCCTACCGACGTTTTGATTGAAAAATTGAAAGCTAAGGAAATTGATGTGGCTTTTATTCGTAAAGTGATGAATCCCGCTTTCCAATCTTACTTATTTTATGAAGACCCGATTTCGCTGTATGTTTACGAAGGTCACCCCTTAGCTAAGGCTGGCCATGCATCTATTCTTGATATTCAGTTTGAGCCTCTCGTATTTTTTGAATGCGGCTCCTTGGACTGGATGAGGCTGCAGCGCGTGTTCAAAAGCTTGGAGCAGCCGCCTCAAATCGTGTATCAGGTGGATAATTTGGAGACAGCCAAGAAACTTGTTGTCCAGAAGGCAGGCATTTCCTTCCTGCCTGCGCTTAGCGTGCAGGATGAAGTTAATGCAGGCCGATTAATTCCAATTTCGATTTCGGAGACTGCGGGCATTTCATTAAGAACGAGTCTTATTGCGCTTAATGGCGAAAATGCGGAATATATTACTGCTCTGCTCGAGCATGAGTCCAGCGGCAGCGAGATTGATTAATACTATGGTGGAATAGAAAAACTCTATTAGCGCACAGACGAATGTGGTGATAAAGTTAATTACAATAAAACCAACTAAATCTATAGGTATTATGCAAATTGGAGGTGGATGATGAGCGAAGTATTTAGAGTGGCAGATCCGAAGGACGCGCAGAAACTGCAGGATATTATTTTTCGCGCCTATCAGTTAATCAGAGAGCTTGGTCTTCACTGGCCGGCAGCAACTGCTGATGTGGCTGTTGTTGAGGACAACATTGTGAGCAACGATTGTTATGTATTGGAATACGCAGGCGATATTGTAGCAACTGTCACGCTATCCAGGCAGGATGAAGTGAAGCAGCTGACAGAGCATCCATTTCTGAAATGGTTTGCCTTGGACCCGGATTACAAGGGCCGGGGATTAGGCAGCAAGCTGTTAAGCTGGGTGGAGGAGCATGTCATTCGCGGCAAGCTTGGCGCTTCGGCGGTTACGCTTGCTACAGCTGAGAAGCATCCATTCCTTGTCCAAATGTATGAGCGGAGAGGCTATGAGCGTATTTTGGAGATCATGCCCCATCCGGATGATGGCATTTTATATTTAATGAAGAAACAGCTCATATGCGAAGCAAGCACAATATAAAAGATAAGGGGATAGCAGGATGAAGAGGACAATTGTACTGGTATTTACTTTGATAATAGCGGCTGCGATTGCTGGATGCGGCGCAAGCGGCAATAAAGGCAATGAAAAAAGCCCGTCTCAAACGGCATCCAGCAAATCGGATAATGGATCAGGCCAAGTTGAAAAGCCAAGCAAAATCATTATAGGAACTGGCACAGGTTTTCCGAAAGTATGCTTTCTCGACGAAAACGGCAAGCTGACTGGATTTGATGTCGAGCTTCTAAAAATTATCGATGAGCGATTGCCGCAGTATGAGTTTGAATTCCAGACGATGGAGTTCGGCAACCTGCTGCTTAGCTTGGAAACGAAAAAAATTGACATGCTGGCCCACGTCATGGAAAAAAATCCTGAGCGTGAACAAAAGTATTTATTTAATAAAGAGGCTTATGCTCATTGGAGAAACCGGATTGTTGTCGCTAAGGACAATGATTCGATTCAATCGCTGGATGACCTGAAGGGCAAGAAGGTGCTTGTAGGCGCAACAAGCGCGCAAGCTCAAATATTGGAGAACTATAACAAAGAAAATGATAACGCCATAAACGTCGTTTTTTCGAACGGTGCAGCTAATGATACGGTAAGCCAGGTTACAACTGGGCGCGTGGAAGCAACTTTGCTTGCAGACTTCGTGCTTCCGGTTATTGATCCGGAAAGCAAGCTGAAAACAACTGGGAAGGAGCTTTCTTCCGCAGATATATTGTATGTTTTCCGAAAGGATGATGAAGCGTCCCAGAAGCTGGCTGACGCTGTCGATGGCGTAATTAAAGAACTGAAGGCAGACGGCACGCTTGGCAAGCTAAGCACGGAATGGCTTGGGGCGGATGTGACTGCGGACACAGCTGAATAAATGATTTTCGTAAAAATGAGGGGAGGGTTGATTAATGGGGAAGCCGTTTGAATGGAGCTTTGTGTTCTATTCTTTTTCAAAGCTGCTGTCTACGCTAAGCACAACGCTGGTAATAGTTGGCGGCTCGCTTGCTGTTGCTGTTATCGTCGGTTTTCTCATTGCTCTTCCCCGATTGTATAAGGTGCCGGTATTAAAGACAGCTGCAGAGGTTTATATATCTTTTTTTCGCGGAACGCCTATTCTTATTCAACTGTTTTTATTTTATTACGGATTGCCCGAGGTGTTGAAGCTGCTCCATCTGGATGTGACAAGAGCGCCCGTACTGCTGTTTGTTGTTTTGACCTATGGGCTTCATACAGGAGCCTTTATGTCTGAGATGATTCGCGCTTCTGTGCTTGCGGTTGATAAGGGGCAGGTTGAAGCGGCATATGCGATGGGAATGACAGGGCCGCAGGCTTTTACGCGGGTGGTGCTGCCGCAGGCGCTGGCTATAGCTGTACCGGTATTTTCCAATTTATTACTTGCTTTGCAAAAGAATACCTCGCTTGCCTTTACGCTAGGGGTTATGGAAATGACAGGCAAGGCGCAGACGCTTGGCACTTTGACACAGCATTTTATTGAAGCTTATCTGGCGCTTGCCCTTATTTATCTCGCTATCAGCTTTATTCTCGAGCGGCTGCTGCTTGCGGCAGAACGGCGGTTGCTGCGTCATGAACGAATAGATTATGCATCGCGCAGCTGGCTAGATAAATTTAAAAGCCGATCGTTTCGCCGAATTATAGCAGATTTGCAATCAAGCAAAGGAGGAGCAAGCCTATGAAGCTGGATCCTTCATTTATTTGGACGGCATTTGTTGAACTGCTTGGCGCTGTGCCAACGACGCTATTAATTACTATTGTTTCTATAACCGCAGGTTTTATGATCGGGACGGTAATTGCTTTTGTGCGAATTTACAAAGTTCCTTTTTTAAACACGCTGGCAGCAAGCTATGTAACCTTCATTCGCGGAACGCCGATGCTGACGCATTTGCTGCTTATCTATTTTACACTGCCAGTGCTCATCGACGGGCTTGCTGAATATTTCGGCTGGAGCTTCCGCTCAGTATCTGTACCTATGATCGGCTTTGCTTATATATCATTCTCGATTACGGCCGGGGCTTATATGTCTGAGGTAGTCCGTTCTGGATTGCTGGCAGTAGATAAGGGGCAGCTGGAAGCGGCACATTCTATTGGGATGACGACTTGGCAGGCACTGCGCCGCATTGTTTTTCCACAAGCGATCGCCGCGAGCTTGCCGAACCTGTCCAATTCCGTCATAGGCATGCTGCACGGGTCCACGCTCGCTTTTACCGTATCGGTCATAGATATTAATGCCAAGGCGCAAATCGTGGCATCGACCAACTGGAAGTTTTTCGAATCCTATTTGGCGGCTGCTGCGATCTTCTGGGGGCTTACCTTATTAATTGAGCGTATGACGGCATGGCTTGAAAAAAGGATCAATCTTTACAATCGGGGTGGGGTAGCATGATTAAGCTTTCGAATATTGCCAAATCATTTGGACGCCATCAAGTACTAAGGGATATTAATTTGAATGTTGCCAAAGGGGAAGTCGTTGTTATTCTTGGGCCGAGCGGCTCGGGCAAGACGACGCTGCTGCGCTGCGTTAATTATTTGGAGAAGCCAGGGAGCGGGGAAATCGCAATAGGTGATTTCAAATTGAATTGCAGGATGGCCAAACGCAAGGAAATTCATCAGCTAAGGCAAAAGTCGGCGATGGTATTCCAGCAATATAATTTATTCCGTCATAAAACTGCGCTAGAAAATGTAATGGAGGGTCTGGTTACTGTGAAAAAGCTCTCCAAGGAAGAAGCAAGAAAGCAAAGTGCAGCTGTGCTGGAGAAGGTAGGTCTTGGGAGCAAGCTGGATGCTTATCCGAGCCAGCTGTCAGGCGGCCAGCAGCAGCGTGTCGGCATTGCCAGAGCATTGGCGCTGGAGCCGGAGGTCATTTTATTCGATGAACCGACCTCGGCGCTTGACCCTGAGCTGGTAGGCGAGGTGCTGGCCGTTATTCGCAAAATTGCCAAGGAAGGCATTACGATGATCGTCGTGACGCATGAGATGGGCTTTGCCCGCGATGTGGCCAACCACGTCGTTTTTATGGATGGCGGAGTAATTGTTGAGGAAGGTACGCCGCAGCAAGTATTTAACCATCCACAGGAGGAGCGTACGAAGCAATTTCTAAAACGTATTACGCCAGAATTAAATTATTCCATATAGGATACAGGAGGAGAGACAATCCCATGGCTATAACGATAAGTGTATTAGATCAGAGCCCGATCTATCCGGGCGAAACGGCGGAGGAAGCTTTCCGCCATACGGTTGGTCTGGCACAGCTAAGTGAACAGCTGGGTTTTCACCGTTTTTGGGTTTCGGAGCATCATGACTCGGAGCAAGTGGCAGGATCGTCACCGGAGGTTTTAATCTCCTACTTGCTTGCTAAAACGGAGCGGATCCGGGTCGGATCGGGGGGCGTGATGCTGCAGCATTACAGTCCGTATAAGGTAGCCGAAAATTTCAATGTGCTCTCCTCTCTCGCTCCAGGCCGGATCGATCTTGGCATTGGCCGCGCTCCGGGCGGGCTGCCGCGCAGCACTCAGGCACTGCAGCTGGGGGCTGTCGATCAGGCTGAATTGACAGAGAAAATTATCGAGCTTGAGAAATATGTGCATAACAGGCTGGAGGAAGGCCATCCGCTTGCCGGGTTGAAGGCGGGACCTGTTCCGGCGGTGGCTCCTGAATTATTTTTGCTTGGCGCAAGCGTAAGCAGTGCTGAAATTGCAGCCGAGCTGGGATTGCCGTATGTGTTTTCTCTATTTATAAATGGCAATCAAGCAATTGTTGAGGAAGCTATTCGTACTTACCGCGAAAAATTCAATTCAGCTTCAGGTAATCAGCCTCTGGCTATAGTTGCTCTTGCTTTGCTGGCCGCGGACAGTGAGGAGGAGGCTGCTGAGCTGGCGAGTGCTTTGAAGCTGTATCGCATTGTGCTTAATAGCGGCAAAAAGCTCACTGTTGCTACTCGCGAGCAGGCCGAGGAATTTGGTATTCAAAGCAGCGAGGAATATACCATTGAAGAGCTGGAAGCTTCCGTTGTGAAAGGGACCAAGGAGTCGATACGCACACAATTGCTTGATCTTCAGAAGGCATTCGATGTAGAGGAATTTATTGTGACCACGAATGTAACTCCTTATGAGAAACGACTTCATTCTTTTCAGCTGCTTAGCGAGGCATTGAAAGAAGCAGCCGTAAGTCAGTAAAGAAAGAAGGCGGGAACCATTATGAATCAAGCAGCCGTTCTAAAGTCAGAGGCGTTCAGTGAACAGTTAACTAGGATAAGACGTCATTTGCATCAGCATCCTGAGCTTTCTAATGAAGAAACAGAAACGACAGCCTATATAGCTTCATTGCTTAAGAGTAAAGGTATACGAGTCGTGGATTATGGCTTAAAGACTGGAGTAATCGCAGAGATTGGCGGTCAGCTTGATGGGCCGATCGTCGCACTTCGCGCAGATATCGATGCACTCGCGATACAGGAGGAAACTGGATTGCCCTATGCGTCAGTTTATCCAGGCAAAATGCATGCCTGCGGCCACGACTACCATACTGCTTCCTTAATTGGCGCCGCTTATATGCTAAAACAGCAGGAAAAGCAGCTGAATGGAACAGTCAGACTAATATTTCAGCCTGCGGAAGAGAAAGCATCAGGGGCAAGGCAGGTTGTTCGAAGTGGTGCCTTGCACGAAGTTGAAGCCATTTTTGGGCTGCATAACAAGCCTGATCTTCCCGTAGGAACGATTGGCATTGCCGGCGGTCCGCTTATGGCAGCTGCTGATGGGTTTACCGTCAGTATAACAGGAGCGGGCTCGCATGCTGCCGTACCAGAGTCCGGCGTCGATCCGATCGTAGCGGCTTCGCATATCGTTACAGCGCTGCAATCCATCGTCAGCCGCAACGTTAGTGCTTTGCAAAGTGCTGTCATTAGTGTTACCAAAATTCATAGCGGAACATCATGGAATATAATTCCCGAAACGGCGCTGCTCGATGGCACTATCCGTACATTTGATGAGAAGGTCCGCGAAGATGTACTTGCCCGTTTTGTGCAGGTAACAGAAGGAGTGGCAGCTGCCCTGGGAGCAAAAGCCGAGATTCGCTGGACGGAGGGGCCGCCTCCTGTAGTCAATGATTGGTCGCTGGTCAAGTTAGCAGATGAGGCAGCTGCTGCAATTGGCCTGGAAATTGTAAGGCCGGTACCGTCGCCTGCCGGCGAGGATTTTGCCGTTTACCAGAAAGAAGTGCCGGGCTTATTTGTATTCTTTGGCACATCCGGCAGCAAGGAATGGCATCATCCCGCTTTTGATGTGGATGAGCGCGCGTTGCCGTTTAGCGCAGCTTATCTTTCCCAGATCGCAGTGGGCTATTTGAACTCGCGTCATAATGCAGGAAACGCTTAAGGCGTGTGTTTTTACGGCAGGCAGTTATGAATTTTAGATTTGGAGGAGTCATATGAGTCATTTGCGGATCGACAGCTATTTGAACACCTATAGTCAATTAACAGCAGCTATCCAAAACTTATCTGAAGAGCAGTTGAAATGGAAGCCTGCACCAGCAAGCTGGAGTATCTTAGAGGTGCTTACTCATCTTGTGGATCATAGCATCGTTATTTCCTTCAGAGCAAGGGATGTGCTTGCTGCTACTGAAAATCGTCTGCCCATCTTTGGTCAAGATGAGTGGGTGAGCGGGCAATACGCCAATGAGGGGAAAGCAGAAGATGTACTGTCGGTGTATAATAGCCTGCTTCAATACAATAGCTTGCTTTTTGCTCGATTAGGCGAGGAGGATTGGAACAAGAGCGCTGCTAATTTCAAGGGAGATCAAGTAAGTGTAGCTTCTATTATTGATGGCTTCGCCGCTCATGTTCAAAATCATTTGGGACAGATCAGCCGTATTAAAAGTCAGCTTTAAAAAAAAGAAAAATTCAAGGAGGAGAGAGCATGGCGAAAGCAAGGCAATTAAAGCTGGGCGCGCTGCTTCATGGAGTAGGCGGCAATATGGCCATGTGGCGTCACCCTGATGTGAAGACAGATGCCAGTGTAAACTTTGAATTGTATAAGTCTTGGGTGCAGAAAGCAGAGGAAGGCAAGCTTGATCTTATATTTATAGCGGATGGGTTATATATAAATGAAAAATCGATTCCACACTTTCTTAATCGTTTCGAGCCGCTGACGATACTTAGCGCATTGGCTGCAGTCAGCCGCAACATTGGCTTAGTAGGGACTCTTTCGACATCATATAGCGAGCCTTTTACCGTTGCGCGACAGTTCGGATCGCTTGATGTGATCAGCGGAGGCCGTGCCGGCTGGAACGTCGTTACATCTCCCCTTGAAGGCTCAGCGCTTAATTACGGCAAAAAGGAGCATCCGGATCACGATAAGCGCTATCGGATCGCAACTGAGTATTTGAAGGTAACCCGCGGTCTATGGGATTCCTGGGAGGACGATGCATTTGTTCGTGACAAGGAGGCCGGAGTATTCTTTGATTCTCAAAAGATGCACGCACTTAACCACGAAGGGGAGTTCTTTTCTGTAAAAGGACCGCTTAATATTGCCCGTTCCAAGCAGGGGCAGCCTGTCATCTTCCAAGCAGGAGCTTCTGAGGTAGGCAAAAACTATGCTGCAAAGGAAGCGGATGCTGTATTTACCGGGCATGAAACGATAGGGGAAGCGAGGCAATTTTATAATGAGGTAAAGACAAGAGCCGCTTCATTCGGCCGCAATCCAGACGAGGTGCTTATATTCCCGGGCATCGGCCCTATTATTGGGGACACGCTTGAAGAGGCGGAGCGCAAGTACCAAGAGATAGCCAGCCTTGTTACGATAGAAAATGCGCTTCATTACTTGGGCAGATACTTTGAGCATCATGACTTTTCGCAATATCCGCTGGATGAGCCGTTCCCGGAGCTTGGCGATTTAGGAAAGAACAGCTTCCAGAGCGGTACGGATAAAATAAAGCAGGAGGCCAAGGAAAAGGGGCTATCCTTGCGTCAAGTGGCGCTTCGCAGCGCAACTCCAAGAGGAAGCTTTGTAGGTACTCCCGAACAAATCGCAGACCAAATCCAGCTTTGGTTTGAGCAAAGGGCAGCCGATGGCTTTATGCTGACTGAAGCATACCCAGGCGGTCTTGAGCAGTTTGTGGATCAGGTAGTACCGCTATTGCAGCAGCGCGGATTGTTTCGAACGGAATATGAGAGCGATACGCTGCGTGGCAATTTAGGACTGCCATTCCCGGAAAATCGTTATACACGGGTGCAGGCCGGAAGCTAAAACGTAGCACTTAGATGAGACTCTAAAGTTCTTCTATTATATATAAGTAAAGACGGTGGTTTTTTCTAACGGTTGCCAGTGCTGCTAATTCGCTTATTTTAGCCGATTCGAAACTATAACGGTTGCCATGAGCGTTATTGTGCCATTTTTCGAAGAAATCAGTGATTTAAACGGTATTAAGCGCGATGGCAACCGTTAGAAAATTTATCGCTTCATTTTCGTATGATTAACGTCTGTGGCAACCGTTAGGAGTAAACCTTCAGTCTGATGAAAAAGTAATATGAAGAATGGGCAAGCGCTCGTGATAGCTAAGTACATTTTATGCATCTAGATTCTGCTTTTTTATTGAATAAACGATTCTACATGTATTTCATGCATCTAGTATTATAGAATTACCCTATATTATGCGAAACGCACCAAACTAAATGCAGTTTTTCCCCTTAGAATCACAAAAAAGCTGAATTTCTTAAAACTAAGTACAGGAAATCAGGCTGTTGAAAAAGTAGTTTGGAAACTCTAACGAATCCTAGTATCGTTATTACACCGAAAAAGCTTGTTTTGAAAATGTAACGAATCGTAGCGTGCTTATTGGGTATAAAACGCTGCCCAAAGGACCATTTGTTCACAGATAGCGTCTCTGTGATGCATTAGAATTTCAAAAGAGGCATTTTATGCGAAATAGCGTATTCAGGATTCGTTAAAAAGTGAAAGCATCTCGATTTCCGCTCTAGGTGGTCCTTAATGCAGACTATTAAGCCGTTGTAGAGCTTTTCAACAGTCTGAGGAAATGTAGTTAGCTTTAGCATATATTTGCTCGTTCCGATTCCACAAAACAAAGTTTGCCATTGCTGCAAAGTACTTGTCTTTCTTTCGTATCATCGCAACAGCCACTTCATTATCATCGCCTGCAGGTTATTGACTGACTATGGGACAGCTTCTCTGCCTAATCACACCTCCCTATTCTATTAAACTACAATATTCGATATGATTAGAACAAAGTTTACATATTTCTAATATAAAGTATTGACTCGCTATAAAGTCTATGTTACATTAGAGTTCGCCGATTCGAGCAGGTACATAAATAAAGCTTTCAAAAAAAGAATTTAAAAGTTTTTTTAAAAAAGTACTTGCAATAAGATAGGCGGATGTGATATATTATAAAAGTCGCCGCTGAGAGATAAGGCGAACGACAAACGAAGAATTTTGTTCTTTGAAAACTGAACAACGAGTGAAATGCCCTATTCATCCACGGATGAATAGATAGCAATACAACATCATTTGGAAAACCCT
>NZ_JBOZWO010000037.1:0-62219 GCF_050864975.1 Paenibacillus sp. GXUN7292
AATAAGTCCCCAAAATAAAAAGGTTGGACGGAAATTTAAAATGTACCCAATAAGATGACCTTTTTCAAGTGTCCATTTTATTGGGTACATTTTATTTGATTACGCATAAAAAACCGTCCTTTTTTGAATGTTGGTGTGGTAACTTTCATTCTACAAGAAAAGACGGTTTTTTTATGCCTTTTTAGCATTCAAAAAACGGGGCGTCCAGTGGTCAGTTTTTACTGATTTTCGGACAGCCCCGACTTCAGCGGTTCCACACTTTTATTACTAACTCACAGTTTTTTTACTGATTCCAGACTTTTTTATCATCTAACAACCTTTTTATTGTCAGGTGATATAAAACTGTGGAACCAATTTTGTTGATTTTACTGGGTTTGCCGCGGTACGTGATAAAGATGAAAAAAAGAAAGTGTGGTACCACCAGAAATTACCATGAAAAGAAAGTTGGGAACCACCTATTTGATTTTTTTCTATATTCTTAATAAAACTATTCCACTCCAAAATCTCCTGCTCAAAAAGAGCACTCTTCATGTAGCCTATGTCAATAACTACCACTATTCAGAATCATTATGTAAATTGATGTTCATCTCGCAGCCTCTGAAAGATGCGCACCCCCGTATGCCGCTGTTTACGAGGGAGCAGCCGATCTTCCTCTATCCATATGTCGACGATGTCCAAAGGTCTTCAGATTCACGTAAAAATTTGATATATTGTTGTTGAGGCATTTTCAGCATCCTTTCAAGTCTCCTTCGTCTGGTCTTCGCAACCCTACGATAGGAGGGATTTGGGATACTGGCAAGTTCCTTTTTTGCACTTTACTTGAGCATTTTTACGCTGCAATCTTCGGCACTTTTATTATGCAATAAACACTCCGTCATTTCTTTCACAATATTCACATCAAGTATCCCTTCGTTTTAAAGCTATATATCACCAAGTCGTACTGAGCAGCCCTCTTCTTTTCTCGATTGAGCTATCAAACCCATTAGCTAATGCAATGTATCTGAATCAAGGTGTCTGGCACAAGGGGGATTGGTACAAATAGCTATCTTAAGATGATGCATTTTTGTAGAATCCATGATTAGGATTACTAATTCATCATCTTTATCATCTAATTGATCTCGAATAGATTTTGAAGATTCCTTATTTAATTTTTTGTAGTCTCCATACTTCATTCTCTTCCACCAGTTAAATCTATCTCAGGTAATAAACTATTAGAAACTATAAATGAATACTTACTCATGTTTCCCCTCATTCCTATAACGTCTTATTTAAGAACTTAATAAATAGTTCCTTGTTTAGGGATTCGCTAATCTTTTGTACTAACTTGCTCATTAGCACTAAAAATGTAATTAGTTCTCTTTCTCTACTTTAATCTTAAGCAATAATACCGTTTTATCCTTATTTATCATTTCTGTTATTTGATTTATATCTTGATAATCGTACGTTCTTATCGAATTTCCTGACTGGCGGTAAACTCCAAGCACTTTCGTTTCTCCTGATTCTAAAGCCACCTCTTCGTCCCCGATTGCAAAGCCCCAAGTTGTTGCCCCTGCGCCTTTAATTATATTTCCCACTGTTTGTGGTGGTACAGAAACTCCTGAAGAATAGAAAAAGAATGAAGCATCATCATCTGATCGAGGATTAATAATACCAAACCCAATTGGACCTTCTACAACTTTATTTGTGGGATGTAAACCATACGAAAGTTCTTTTAATCGAAAAGGGTCAGTTTCTTCTCCGTTTTTATAACCTTCTACCCAAAGTGTTACCCAACTTGTATCAGCTTCTGTTAATTTCAAATTAAAATCATATAGAACTCCAAGGTGTAAATTATGAAATGTCTTTGCATATTGGGAATTTTTCACTGTCGAAATGTAAGCAATTTTCTTTCCACTACTAGGTTCACTACTGCAACCCGCTAAAAAAATCAGAAATAAAATCAACTTTACGATCGAACATGATATAAATTGATATTTTTTCAATATCATCGCCTCCAATGCAAAGCTATTGTACCATAAATATCCAAAGCGATAATTATTTTGCATATAAATAGACGCTTCCCCACCGCTTTTAATGTGGTTTGGAAGCGTCCTGTAAGTTCATCACACACTTGCTTGCTCTTTCTTATTTTTGAAGATCCATTGTCTTGCTTTGAATCTCTGCGAATGTTTTCTCAACACGTTCGACCCATTCTTCCGTTGTCATTTTTCCGGTCATGATAGGCGTCATCACATCTTTGAACAGGTCTGTCCTAATATCTATTTTCATATTTTTGGGTAATGTATTCCAATCCTGCAAAATAGCAGTTGCTCCATCATAAGCGCTGAACATCCCATATGCATCAGCTGTCAAATAAGGCTTTGAAAGTTCTTTTGCCCCCTTTAGAGCATACGCTCCATTAGACTTTTGGGCAAACAACTTTACAGATTCATCGGTGTACAAAAACTTTAAAAAAAGCTTTGCCAGCTCTGGATTTTTAGCCCTTGCAGGGATCGAAAATTGCTCGTAACTAGACAGAATATAACGCTGATCCCCTTTATTGAAAACAGGTACGGGAATCATACCAAATTCAAATCCTTCTTCTCTAGGAAAATCTTTCATTTCATACTCCATCCAAGAACCATTTACAACAAATAACGCTTTACCTAACATCATGTCTGATTGTGCTTGAATATGATGACGGGTAACCGTTCCTTCCAATAAATAACCGCCAGATCCAATTTTAGAAAATATATCAAGAACTTTCTTAACCTCATTTGTGTTAAAAGACCCCGGTTCGTATGAAAAAATTTTCTTCAAGTGATCAATGCCGGTTGAGTTGGCTAATGCAGGGTACATAATTTCTTCCAAATATTCAGGGTATATGCCCTGA
The DNA here is from genome assembly GCF_050864975.1 of Paenibacillus sp. GXUN7292. NCBI lineage: Bacteria > Bacillati > Bacillota > Bacilli > Caryophanales > Paenibacillaceae > Paenibacillus > Paenibacillus sp. GXUN7292. The sequence continues at coordinate 2,873 of NZ_JBOZWO010000037.1, forward strand.
TAAGTGAACAACGCTCTCTTCGTTTTTGTACCGTTATCATTAACCAAGTAATTTTGTTCTTTCTTTAACTCCTCATCCAATGCAAAAAATTGTTCCCAAGTCTCAGGCAACTCCCATCCTTTCTCACGGAATAAATTTTTATTATAAATCAGACCCATTGGTCCTGCATTGAACGGTGCCAAGTAAATTCGCCCATCCTGATAAGGAGTAAATCTTGTGCTTTCCAGCATGCCCGGAAGAATCAAATCCTTTAGCAACTGATCTTTATCCAATGCCTTACTTTCAAACACATCGCTTATTTCCATAAGTCCTCTTTCTTTCACAAGCGAGCTAATCATTCTGCTTTGTTCAGTATCCGTAATAGCCAAAAAATCCGGCGGATTGCCAGCAACAATTTGAGGTCTGATTATATCCGCAATTCTAGGACTAATCGTTATGTTTACTTTAACTCCCGGATAAGCTTCTTCAAATAGCTCAACGATTTCTTTCCAATACTCAGGGCCGTAAGCTCCTTGGAATACAGCAATATTCAGCTCTTTATTCTGAAAACTTTTTTCAACGTAATCCGAACGATCATTATATTCAATATCTGCAGGATCGGGAGTTGTCTCACGTTCATGCCAAAAAGCATTGTTAGTGCGTAGAATAATAATTATGCTTAATATTAAAATTACGATAATCAAGCTTATAAGCTTCTTCATGATTCCCACCTCTTATCCTGCCTAAAAGCCTACATCTTATTACCCTTAATAGACTAACATTATAGAAAAATTATAGCATTGTACATGAATTTATCTAACTAATCCATGCACGATTTTATCCAGATACATCAGATTATCAATCTATATTCCATTATTCATTCATTAATTTCTCACAAAAAACAAAGCAATTAAAGCTCTTATAGATTATTCATGCATGTTGATGACCTATCTTATCGATATCAACCCGACCTATTGAAAACAGCTGTTCTTCTTCGATATTGTTAATTTGCGAACAGTGATGGCTGTTATAGTACTACCATAAACCCGTTCGCTCGTAAATTCAATCGGGAGGATATTAGACATGAAAAAAAAGAAAATATTAAGTCTTACACTTGCTGTCTCACTCGCTTTAGGACTTACTGCTTGCGGCGGTAAAACTGAAAACGGATCCAAAGAAAGCCCTAACAGCAGTGAAACACCCGTTACAGAAACACGTACTTTAAAATTTGCTGCATTGGAAACAGCTTACGGAGCAGACGTATGGAAAGACGTTGCAGCCTCCTTCGAGAAAAAAGTGCCTGGTGTTAAAGTAGATTTAACGATTGACAAGAACATCGAGGATGTTATCGGACCCAGTATGAAATCCGGTGATTTTCCTGACGTGATCCATCTGGCAGTCGGACAGCCGAAAGGGTTAACAGAAACGTTCGTGAAAGACAACAACATGACGGATCTGACCGATGTCCTTTCCATGACGATACCTGGTGAACAATCTACTGTGAAAGATAAATTGATTCCTGGCTTCACAGAAACAACTATTACTAATCCATACAACGATGGAAAAACATATTTATTGCCAATGTTCTACAGCCCAACAGGTCTTTTCTATAACGCAGGCTTGTTCCAGGAAAAAAACTGGGAAGTGCCAACAACATGGGATGAAATGTGGGAATTAGGAGACAAGGCCAAAGCTGAGGGCATTGCATTGTTCTCCTATCCAACTACAGGTTATTTTGATGCTTTCTTCTACGCTATGCTTAATGAAGTAGGCGGTGCTGAATTCTTCACTAAAGCAATGAACTATTCTGAAGGAATCTGGCAGACGCCAGAGGCTTCCAAAGCATTTGACATTATTGCCAAACTTGCGACTTACACTGAAAAAACTGTTCCTGCAAATGCCAACAAAGATAACTTTAATAAAAACCAGCAGCTTATTTTAGATAACAAAGCATTGTTTATGCCTAACGGCACATGGGTAGTTGGCGAGATGAGCAAAGCGCCTCGGGCTGAAGGTTTCCAATGGGGCTTCACTGCACTTCCTGCCGTTGATAAAGGCGGCGATCGTTATTCCTACACATTCTTTGAGCAAATTTGGGTGCCTGCAAAAGCAAAAAATGCAGATTTGGCTAAGCAATTCCTAGCTTATCTCTATTCCGATGAAGCTGGAGAAATCTTTGCAAAAGCTGGTGCAATTCAACCAATCAAGAGCATGTCCAGCAAGCTGGACGGCGATAACAAACTATTCTACAGCGTCTATGACAATGGCGCCAAAGCAGCAATGGGCGCATTTGCTACAACAGATCCTGTTGAAGGGGTAAGCATCTCTGATACCGTGTTTGGTACGATCGATTCGCTTGTAACCGGTGCTAAGTCACAACAAGATTGGGTAGAAGCCATTACTAAGGCAAGCGACGCCCTTCGTCCGGCTCTTAAGTAATATTGCTTAACCGAAAGGTGCTTCGGGCTGTACTGATCTATTATTAACTTAATAGTTAATGGTACTGTGGCCAGCGAAACCTGGCCACAGTTATTTTATCTTGGAAGGAGATCGGCTCATGGCGTTCAATAAGGGAAGAAGCCGGTTCATATTTTTTTGTCTGACACCTGCTGTCATTCTGTTCATTATCTTTTTAATCATTCCCACTATTGATGTATTCCGCATGTCTTTGTACAAATGGGGAGGTTATACCGATAATAAAACGTTTGTCGGCTTTAGCAACTTTATCAAGCTGTTTCAAAGTGACAAATTTTATCAAGTGTTCCAAAACAGCATATTGTTGATTACTCTCGTTACAATAGTAACCTTTGTGTTTGCTCTGGTATTTGCCTCCGTGCTTACCCGCGGCAAACTGAAAGGCAAAGACTTCTTTCGCATTATTTTCTATATCCCGAACATTTTATCTGTTGTCGTTATAAGTGCCATTTTCTCCGCTATTTATGATCCAAACAATGGACTTTTAAATGCTTTTCTAAACTTATTTCGCAGTGATAATAATCCGATACTTTGGCTTGGAGATCAAAAAATCGTTATATTCAGTCTCGCTGGCGCAATGATCTGGCAGGCAGTCGGTTACTATATGGTGATGTATATGGCCAGTATGGCCAACATTCCTGAGAGCTTGTATGAATCTGCTGATCTTGAGGGAGCATCGCCAACCCATCAATTCTTTACTATTACCATTCCACTCATATGGACAAATATTCGTACGACACTTACGTTTTTTATTATAAGTACAATCAATATGAGCTTCTTGTTTGTTACTGCTATGACAAGCGGCGGGCCGGACGGGGCGACAGAAGTATTCCTGAGCTATATGTATAAGGAAGCCTATACTAACTCCTCATACGGCTATGGAATGGCCATTGGCGTAGTCGTATTTATATTCTCGTTTGCCCTTGCAGGCATTTTGAATGCCGCTACCAAACGTGAGAACTTGGAGTATTAAGGGGGAGCGATATGGACACAAGCATTAATAAGAAACAAAAAAACGGCGGAAGCATATACAAGGTCATCTCATACCTGATTTTGAGCATACTGGCAGTCGTTATCATTATTCCTGTTTTTTGGGCGTTTATTGCCTCCATTAAACAAGATTCCGAGTTCTACGGCAATCCATGGGCAATGCCAGCAGGCATTTATCTTCAGAACTTTGCAGATGCTTGGCTTAAAGCAAAAATGGGCGATTACATGCTTAACTCCGTTCTTTTGACAGCCATGGCCATTGGCTTACTGCTCGTAATAGCTTTGCCTGCCGCCTATGTGTTGGCCCGTTACAAGTTTAAGGGAAGCGCTTTTTGGAACACTTTATTTATGGCGGGTTTATTCATCAACATGAACTATATCGTCGTGCCCATATTTTTAATGCTGAACAATGGAGACAAGGCCGCCAGAAGCTTGCTTGGACAGCCGATCTTTCTGAATAATCTATTTATGTTGGCGTTAGTCTATACAGCAATGGCTTTGCCGTTTACCGTTTATTTGCTTTCAGGTTACTTCAAATCGTTGTCAAAAGAGTACGAAGAAGCTGCCTCGGTTGACGGGGCGGGTTATTTTAGAACGATGGTTCAAGTCATTATGCCTATGGCCAAGCCAGCTATAGTGACCATCATTTTATTCAATTTCCTGTCATTCTGGAATGAATATATTATTTCTATGACGCTGCTTACCAAACCAGATTTAAAAACATTGCCGGTTGGCTTAATGAATTTGATGGCTGCTCAGAAATCAGCGGTAGAATATGGACAGCTGTATGCTGGTCTGGTGCTTGTCATGTTGCCTACTCTAATCCTGTATATTTTAGTGCAAAAGAAACTGACCCAAGGTATGACAATGGGCGGTTTGAAAGGATAAGGTGCTGCTATGAGTAAATTGCTATATTCTGTTATGTTTATCGCTGGCTTGGCGCTTGTTATTTTGGGACAGAAAAATATAGGTCCGTCAGGTCTCATGACTATGCTGCTCGGCATGGTTCTCCTAATTAGCCTTCTCTGGCTGTATAATCGCAAATATCAATAACATTGTCATACCAAAACGGAATCGTCAGAAACCGCTGATGATTCCGTTTTATTCGTTCCATTTGATTTCCTGTATTTCAATATGGCATTGTATAAGCTGTATGTTAAAATTATTTTAACAAATACAAGGAGCAAAAACTATGCTGCGCAAATTTAAAATTCAGCACCGATTAGTCGGAACTTTCCTTATCGTTTCTGTTATCCCTATCCTCTTTCTCGGATACTATTCCTATAAGCTTTATTCTGAATCCATTAGCGAGAAACTGAGTAAATCAACCTTTCAAGCTATTACACTGGTTAATAAAAACTTGCTCGCCGAGCTGCAAAATTATCAATATTTGAGCGGTTCAATTTCAACCAGCGAATTTGTTCAAGAAAATTTGTCCAATGGACACAATGGACAAAATATGAGTGAAAAAACTAAAGAAGCTGCGATGGATGCCATATTTCGGACGATATTTCCGTCTCATGTCATAAACGTCAGCATATTTGATAAGGATCGCAACCTTTTTTATGAGTTAGGATTTGAGGCCATAAGCACCCAATCACTGAACAAAGCCATCGAAGATGTGGACAACTATGCCCCTTATGATGGATTAACCTATATTAAAACGATTCGATCGTATGACACGATTGCTCTGGGGCGAAAAATATATGATGAGAATAACAGTTCAGAGCAGCTTGGCTATGCTTTCGTATTCATTGGAAGCGACCTGTTTTCAAAAAACATTTTGTCACGGGTTGATCTCGGCACTGGCTCCAAGCTCATCATAATGGGACGCGACGGAACCGTGATGTCTGCCAGCGACAAGCAGATTTCACTAGGGGAGCAATATACGGATTCCAAACTAATTTCATTGATCAAAGAACAGCAAAAGCAAGGCATTCAATCCTTCTCTGGTCAAATCAACCATACAGATCAACAGATTTCTTATATTTATAATGAACAAATCGGATGGTATCTGATTTCGTTGATGCCCTTTTCCTATATCAACTCCGAAACAAGCAAAATCACCGTCAGTATGGCACTTATCAGCCTGTTGATTATCGTCATTTGTATTACGATCATCTACTTTATGAACAACAGTATTGTCAAGCCAATAAAGAGAATCATTGCATTCAGCAATCAAATATCGAACGGAGAATTTTCCATTCGCATACAGGATGATAATGATGATGAAATGGGCGTGCTCTCCCGCAAAATCAATAGCATGGTTAACGAAATTGAACAACTGATGGTTACTCAAAAAATTGATCAGAAACGAAAGCGGGAATTAGAACTGCAAATGCTGCAGTCTCAAATTAATCCCCACTTCCTATTCAATACACTCTCTACGTTGCGCTGGCTGGCAGTCATTAATCAGGTACCGGTACTAATAAACGGAATCGGCTCATTATCCGAATTATTGCGCAGCACAATCCTGGATAACAACGAGGAAATTACGATCGAGCAAGAACTCCAAAACCTGTCCCACTACTTTGAAATTCAAAAAATTCGTTATGCAGACAGATTCCATGTAGAATATGACATTAACAACGAGCTGCTCCATTGTCTGATCCCCAAGTTGATCCTGCAGCCAGTAGCTGAAAATGCCATTATTCACGGCCTGTCCGATCAAGGCAAACCTTTAGAAATTATGATTAAGGTGCAGCAAGTCAACCATCTCATCCAGATTGAAATAACGGATAACGGCAAAGGGTTTGATACAAGTAAACCCCATCAATCCGATAACAAAAATAAATTGTCAGGCATAGGCATAACCAACGTTAATGAGCGGATCAAACTCCATTATGGGGAAAAATACGGATTATTTATTTCAAGCGAAGTTGGTGAAGGCACTTGCTGTAAAATCATTATTCCTATCAAAAAAAGCACCCTATAAACGCGGACTTTCCAGATCTCCCCTATGTATATAGATTATATTATTTAATTTATAGATTATCTTATCAGAATCTTAAAGCAGCAAGAGTTATTTTCAATGCTTGTGATACTATAAATTCTACAAGGATAAATAGCTCCGCCGTCCTTTGGACAGGCGCGTTTACTTATGAAATATAAGAACAGTTATAAGGTTACAAAACTTATACTTTCTTATATTTTAAATAAACGATATTGCTATGGTACGATATCCCATTATAATTTCGGGTTTAATTTCTATATAATGAAGGATAGGGGGGATCATATTGTGTTCAATGTATTGCTAGTAGATGATGAACCTATTGTAAAAATCGCACTTCGAACGATGATTGATTGGGACAAACTCGGATTCCCTATTTGCGGAACTGCCTCTGATGGAATGGAAGCTCTTGCTCTAATCGAACAATTAAAACCTGATATAATTATTACAGATCTAAAAATGCCAAATATGGACGGCCTTCAATTGATGAGGGAGCTGAACGAGCGGCAATATAAAGGAAAGGTTATTGTTGCAAGCAACTTTGGTGAATTTGAGCTCGTACGTGAAGCTTTACTGCTCGGTGCAATCGATTACATGTTGAAAATAAGCATTAAGACAGAGGACCTCATTTCCCAGCTCCATAAAGCAGGAAAGTTGCTTCAGGAACAGCAGCATACCTTACAAGAGCAAGTTACAAGAGAACAATTTATTCAAAGTAATTTAAAGAGCTTCAAAAGTTCCGTTTTGAAGGATTATTTTACTAATGCTGATTTTGATATCGCCCATCTGCTGCAGAACGATAAAATTCAGCTGAACTTAATATCATGTCCAAGCTTCTTGTTCTATATTACTTTCGATCTGGCTGATTCAAAACAACAATCTAATAACAATATTTCTATATCTTTTATCGAGAATATGCTCTTGGACTTGGCTGATTCCGAAAATGAAATTGAAACCTTCCAGACAAACATAAATTCGATCGTTGCGATGGTCTCCTTAGAACAGCTCAAGAACTATCAATCAGAGCCGCTGGTTTTCGTCCAACGCATCCAAAAATTAATACTAATGTATACTACGGTGGAACCCGTTATCGCATATTCTAACGAATTTACCGGGTACGAAGAAGCCAAGCTAGCGTACCAAGCTTGTAAAGAAGCAATAACTATTCATTTTTATAATCATAATGTCATTATTTCTTCAAAAGAGATCGCGTTGAAGCATGACATAGCGTTTACCAACTATGTAGATTATTCTGCAGTAATCATTGATCGCATGACTGAGAACGATCCGACCGTATTTAAAACAGAATTGAAAGCACTTACAGACAATTGCAAACAAAACAATATTCATCCTCTCACGCTCAAAAACTTTATTATAAAATGCCTGGATTACATTCCGCTAAGCAGCAACAGAGTATATATTCGTGATCCTGAACAGTTTGAACTTAGTAAAAAAAACATCTTGCACTCTAAAGACTCACAAGCTTTTTTAAACTATGCTGTACATGCCTTTGAATGTCTATTCCTTACAGAGAAAACAGCCGAGGTCACCGTCTATAAGAAAGAAATAGTAGATGTAATCAACTATATTGAAGAACGTTATAAAGACAAGCTGACCTTGGAAACTATAGCCAATTATGTTAACTTCAGCGAGAATCATTTATGTCGTGTTTTTAAAGAACAAGTAGGCACAAGCTTGATCAATTATATTAATCATGTAAGAATGGGCAGAGCTGCTGATTTGATTATGCAAGGTTATACGTACATGAAGGAAGTAGCCTCTTTAGTCGGTATTAGCGATCAATTTTATTTCAGCAGATTATTCAAAAAACATTTTGGTGTGTCGCCTACAGAATATAAAGCACAACAATTGCAATTACGAAAAAACGTTTAACGAATAGGGCTGTTCATGATTTACTGGAAAAGGAGCTTGTCTCGGCAAGCTCCTTTCATTATCATATAGAATCCTTTGTCAATTTACTTCATCAAAAATAGGGCAATTGCCGCCTCTACCCATTTCTATTTCATCAATTTGGCTATCTTCATGATTAATGACGTATTTTCACACGTTGTAAGCGAAGCGCATTAAGGACAACCGATACCGAACTTAATGCCATCGCTGCGCCTGCCACCCATGGGGCCAGCAAGCCAATTGCGGCAATTGGGATGCCAAGCGTGTTATAGCCCAGCGCCCAGAACAGGTTTTGTTTGATATTGGCCATCGTCTTACGGCTCATAAAGATCGCATCGGGGATGCTCGACAAGTCGCCACGCATCAGGGTCACATCTGCTGCTTCCATCGCAACATCCGTTCCAGTACCGATGGCCATGCCGATGTCTGCTGTCGCCAGCGCTGGCGCATCATTAATACCATCGCCAACCATCGCAACCTTTTTGCCCTGAGCCTGCAATTTCTTCACTTCCTCGGCTTTGCCTTCAGGCAGGACCTCCGCCCGTACATGATCAATGCCAACTTGGGCTGCAATCGCCTTGGCGGTCCGTTCATTATCACCTGTAATCATGATGACCTCAATGCCCATTTGCTTCAGACGGCTCACTGCCGCTTTTGAAGTTTCCTTGATCGTATCAGCTACAGCTACCATACCAGCATAGTGATTGTCGATTGCAACCAGCATAGCCGTTTTGCCTGCTTCCTCCAGACGGGACATCGGCTCATATGCTGCCTTTGCATCCACGTCATATTTCTCCATCAAGCGGCGAGTGCCGACAAGCAACTCCCGACCTTCTACCATTGCTTTGATGCCGTAGCCTGGAATGGCTTCAAACGATTCCGTTTCAGGTAACTCAATTTGTTTGGCTTGAATACCGGTAACTATCGCTTCTGCCAGTGGATGTTCCGAATTTTTCTCTGCCGCGCCGACAAGTCGAAGGAAATCCGCTTCGTTGTTTTGAGTGATCACATCGGTCAGCTCCGGCTTGCCTTTTGTGACGGTACCTGTTTTGTCCAGAATGATCGCATTGATCTTGTGCGTCTGCTCCAAATGCTCGCCGCCCTTGAACAGAATACCCAGTTCCGCAGCGCGGCCAGAACCGGCCATAATCGAAGTTGGCGTAGCCAAACCGAGGGCACATGGACAAGCAATAACGAGAATTGCAATGGCAATTTCTAGAGCGTGGGCAAAATCGCCTGGCGTAATGAAGAAGTACCAAACTAGAAACATCACGATCGCAATCCCTACAACAATCGGAACAAATATGCCAGAAATGACATCGGCTACCCGTTGAATTTGCGCTTTGGAACCTTGCGCTTCCTCTACGACTTTAATGATTTGAGCAAGCGCCGTTTCTTTGCCAACTTTGGTGGCCTTGATACGCAGCATACCGTTTTTGTTGATAGTAGCCCCAATAACGGCATCGCCAGCCCTCTTCTCGACAGGGAGGCTTTCGCCTGTCAGCATGGATTCATCCACCGATGACACGCCATCCAGCACTTGGCCGTCCACTGGCACTTTATCGCCAGGTCGAACCAGCACCACATCCCCTACGATAACGTCTTCCACCGGAATCGTTATTTCTAGGCCATCCCGAATAATCAAAGCCGTTTTTGCTTGCAGCCCCATCAGCGACTTGATTGCTTCCGAAGTACGTCCCTTGGCCAGCGCTTCGAACAATTTGCCCATTATGACGAGAGTAATTAGCACCGCGCTGGTTTCGTAGTAAAGCGAAGGACCATGATGTATCTGATCCCCAGCGGTGTACCAGTCGATCGTTAGATACAGGCTGTAAAAATACGCTGCCGATGTTCCAAGCGCAATCAGAACATCCATGTTTGCGCTGCGATTGCGCAGCGCCTTATACGCGCCGACATAAAACTGCTTCCCTATATAGAACTGTACCGGTGTGGCCAGCAGGAGTTGAACCCAAGGATTCATCAGAAAATCCGGCATATAAATCCATGAAGTAAATGAGAAGTGACCAACCATCGTCCATAATAGCGGAAAAGAAAGAATGGCCGAGATGAGAAGTTTCCTTTTTTGCTCACGAATCTCACGAACGCGATGATCTCCCGCGTTCTGGTTTTCCTGTTTGACCTGAGCTTTGTAGCCCAGCTTTTTGACTTTCGCCTGCATGTCCTCAATCGTGATTTCACCCGCCGAATACTCGACGCGTGCCGTTTCCATCGCAAAGTTTACCGTTGCATTGGTCACACCGGGCAGCTTACTAAGTCCTTTTTCAATTTTGTTAGCGCAGGCTGCGCAGGTCATGCCTTCCAGATTAAACTGCGCCACTTCCGTGACCGTGCCATATCCAAGCTTTTTGATCGTATCCTCCAGGTTTTTTACATCTACCTTGACTGGATCGTAGGTGACATTCGCTTTTTCCAGTGCGAAGTTTACATTCGCTGTAGTCACGCCATCCAATTTATTAAGCCCTTTTTCAATCCGGTTGGCGCATGCTGCGCAAGTCATGCCCGTTATTTGAAAAGACGACTGTTTCGTCTTAGTTGCTGTCGATTCCACAATGCCTCACTCCTTTGTCGATTAGCTCACCCTACGTCATATCCCTGTTCTTCAATGGCTTCCTTTATCTGAACCAGGGAAACCTTTTGCTCATCGAACGACACATCGACTGACTCACCCTTCAGGTTCACCTTTCCGCTTACGCCGATTTCCTTCAGCGCACCTTCAATCGAGTTCACGCAATGCTGGCAGCTCATACCTTGTACATGTAATGTCACGTTTTTCATATTTCATCTGTCCCTTCATGAATAGATAGTGATGTTTTAATAAATAGAGAATGATGCTTTAATAATTAAAGTATACCCCCCTACCCTATATTTTGTCAATGCCTTTTTCATTACTTATTCATTACCCTTATTTCATGTAAATAACCTTCAGCATAAACGGCAAATTGCATAAAATTAACCCTGTACAGTAAAAAGATGTTTTACCGTACAGGGTTAATTTAAAAATCACATTATAACAAATATAAGGGAGGCCATCCTTAATGACATTGGCCCCGCTTTCGCTGCCTCCCTGTTATTTCAACGAAACCGGCTGTCCGACTTTAACGGATTCGTAGCCGGCCAGTGCAACTTCCGCCGAACGCAAACCGTCTTCGCCCGATATCGGTACCGATTCGCCTCGACGAATGGCATGGACGAACGCTGCAACCAGATCGCCGTCCATTGAATCGCCCCAGTAGTCCCAGATGCCCTTGCCCCGAGCGTCATCATACCATTCATTTTTTTGCCCGAAGCCGTCTACCGAGATAACGCCCTTTGTCCCAATGATCTCCATCGTCACATCGCCCCAAGTCGGGAACGAATGCGTGCGCGACCAGCTTGTATCCAAAACGCCGACTGCGCCGTTTTCGAAGCGCACATGAATCATGCCGGCATCGTCGGCACCCAGTCCTTCGTGGAACAACGTATCGGCATGGGCAAATACGTTCTGCACCCGCGAGCCGATGAACCAATTCATCAAGTCCATCACATGTACGGTGTGATCAAGCAGAGCGCCGCCTCCCGACAGTTCCGGTTTCACAAACCAGCCCCCCGGCATCGAACCCCGGTTCGTCCCCTTAATCGCAATGATGTCGCCAATATCGCCCCGCTCAACCGCAGTTCTAGCTTCCGAGACGGCTGGAATATAGCGGCATGGGAATGCCGTCATCAGTTGAACGCCTTGACGCTTACATGTCTCGATCATTCGCTCCATCTCTTCCACTGAAATACCCAGCGGCTTCTCACACAGCACATGCTTGCCCGCTTCAGCAGCCGCAATCGTCTGTTCAGCGTGATGGACATTCTCCGAGCAGATGACAACAGCGTCAATATCTGTCGCCAAAAGCTCTCGATAGTCGGCGTAATACGGGATGCCATGCTTCTCGACTACCGCCGCGACCCTGTCATAAGAGGAATCGGCAATCGCCGCAACCTCGACTTCGTCCGGCAAAGCAAGCAACGCGTTCAGATAGGAGAACGCATGCCCATGCGCGAAACTAATCATACCTACTTTAAGCTTGTTCATTTCGTCTCCCCCTTTGTGGATAATGCGGCAGGATATACGACGCGGCCCGTCTCTGCGGACTCCACAACGGCAAGCGCCAATTCCAGCGCCCGGCAAGCGTCGCGGCCCGTGACGATCGGTTGTCCGCCGGTACGAATACACTCGATAAAATGCCGCAGTTCCTTCGCGTAAGGGTTCAGCGTCTCAGGGCGTTGCGGTATCTCCGCGAAACGCGCACCCTCTTGTTGCGATGCAGCTTTGCGGATCGTCAGCGAATTGGAGTTACGACTATCATGGCGCACTGTACCGCTGCTGCCGGCCACCTCCAGCATCGTATGGAAGCCTCCGGGATAACCCCAATGCGCTTCGACATTGGCGATCGTTCCATTTTTAAAACGCAAAGTCGCCGTTGCGTAGTCTTGCCATTCGGAACGCTGCCGGAAAGCGTAGACTGAGCTGACTTCACCAAGCGCCCAGCTTAGGAAATCCAGGTCGTGGACCATCAGATCCACCACCACACCGCCGCTCAGGTTGTCATTGGCAAACCAGGAACGGGCAAGTCCCGGATGACCGCCGGCCCGCTTGGCGTGTACAACGCCGATCTGTCCGAGTTTGCCATCGGCGATCTGATTCTTCACACGCACATATTCCGGGAAAAAGCGAACGACATGGCCCACATACAGGCCAACACCGTGTTGTTCGCACTCGCTGACCATACGCTCGGCATCCTCCGACCGCAACGCTATCGGCTTTTCGCAAATGACATGCTTGCCTGCTCTCGCCGCGCGAATCGCAAACTCCGCATGAAGATGGCTCGGCAGTGCAATGCTGACGATATCACAGCCGGACTCGGCCAACATCTGATCATAATCTGCATATATGTGAGCACCGGTTTTATTAGCAACCGCTCGTGCGTGCGCCTCTTCCAGGTCGCAAACACCCACAACTGTTACATCGGGCATAGCTGTATAGCTGTCAGCATGGACGTTACCCAAGCCGCCGCAGCCGATAATTGCTACTTTCATCGCTTTCCACTCCCTGTTTCCATGTATAATGTACTTAATGCGAGGATATCGCCAAACGGGCAACTGCGCTATTCCGCGATTTGTCCGAATTGTATCCAAATTTGTCCTCCACTACGAAACGAGGGATAATTGATGGAGATTTTCCAAGAGCCTATTCACTATCAAAACCCGCTGCTGTGCATAAAAGTATGGGAATTCACCTCAACGGGCCCGCTGGCGCACATAAAGCCGCCTACCCAGTGGCATTACCATAAAGAAATTGAGTTTATTCTGGTGAAGACGGGCAAGCACCGGCTATATACGCCGGAACGCATCTTCGATCTGGAGCCGGGCGAGGTTGTCGTTATCGGCTCATCCCGTCTGCACGCTGCACAGCGTCTTAGCGAAAGCGATTTGTCATATATCGTGCTGCACGTCGATTTGGAGCCTTATTTTGATCCGGCGATGATGCCGTATTACCGGCATTTTGCCGAGATCATGCGGCCGCTAGAGGATTTGAATTATATATTCGCAGAAAATGAGCAGGCGCGCGCTGACGTGGGACGGATCATCGAACAGATTCATGATGAAATCATCTCGCGCCCAATCGGCCACGAGATTGCGGCGGCCATGCATATCAAGCATCTGCTGCTGACCCTGCTGCGTGCCGATAGCCGCGGACTACTGCAATCCCACGAATATGTAGATCGCGACACGATCGGGCCGATATTAGCTTATGTGGAGGAACGACTGTCCGAGCGGATCGAACTGAAGGAAGTCAGCCGTATGGCGGGCATGAGCTACCACTATTTCTCGAAATACTTCAAGAAAACGATGGGCGTGCCGTTCACCGACTACGTCAATCGCAAGCGTATCGCCGCCGCCGAACGCGCGCTGGCTACACAAGTAGAAAGCGTAGTCGACATCGCCCGCTCGGTCGGCATCGACAACATGGCGCATTTCTACGAATTGTTCCGCCGCTTCAACGGCTGTACACCGAAGCAGTATTTGCGCCGCATGACGCCGGACGCCGGGGCCAGCGCGCACGATTAGTCGGCTGCACGCAGAACAATAATTGAACCTCTTGCTGTATGGATAAGAACACAATCATCTTCTAATTTCGCATGTGTGGCCAAGCGATATCAACGTTGGATGTACTTATAAAGTAAAACTGGCGTGAACTATAAGCAGTTCACGCCACGTTAGATTAATAGAATGAGCGGACTGCTGTATCCTGCTCAACAATAAGTTTTATTCAATTATCGTACCCGTTAGCAGAACTACTTAGGGTGAAAAGTTTACCTGATTAAAACATTGTAAGCTTTACAAGGAGCAATCAATATCATACTAATATAAATCGCCAAAGAAAAAGCCTTTCAACTCAAGGTTTTCACAAGGTGTTCTTGGCTATAAACTATAGCGGGTTCATCTCCGATTGCTGGATTAAGGCATGAAAGGCCGAATGTCTTTCGTAGTCCGGCTTGCATATTTGCGAATAATGATATCCATTGCAGGTGAGTCGAATTGGATCAGTACATATGGCTGCCGCCCATACATCTCTTCATCAACGATTGTATTCGCGTATTGTATAGAAATGCTCGAATCAGCCGCTTTGATTTCCATTACTTCAATGGATTCCCCTGGATCCGATGTCAGCAAAATATATGTTTTCGAGCTATCCCCAATAAAGTATTCTTCAGCAGCCTTATCCTTTGTAATGATTTCCTGTGCCCAACTACTTATAGGCTCTTCTGCTTCCTCGATATCAATGATCGCATACTCGATTATCTCATATTGGGTAGCCGAATTTGCCTCATTAATCTCCGCGTGATCTCTTACTGTCCAGATCCCGCCATAATTATAGTGTTTTACCAGCTGGACACGATATACAAGACCGTTGTCATTGCCAACCAAGACATATCTGGGATTATAAAATCCGTCGAGTGAATTAATAAAGGCTATTTCTGAGAATAAATTTTTCTCAGCATATCGCTTAACAACCTCGGTGTAATCCTTCCGCCAATCTTCTTGGCTCATCGTTTCGAGATCATCACTACTGTAGTCGGGTCCGGTAGTGGTGGTCAGTCTTAAGGCTTGCTTGGAAAGTTTGTCAAAATCAATGAAAGACAGTTCTGCATTTTCATCGACTCCTTGGCTAGAAGGTATTCCCGTCGCTTGGGAATTTTCCTGCAACTGCGTGGCTACAGGCGCTTGGACGTCACGTATTAGATCACCTTTACATGCAGGCAAAATTAGCAAAAAGCAAACAACTATCCAGAGTTTGTTCATACACATCCCCCCATCTATCATTAGACGCAAAGAATGGAAATAAGTTTCAGGGATCTAGGATGACCATCTTGCGTATAGAAATTTCCGTATTTAACTATCATATCGAGTAAAACGAATAGAAAGTTGCATTTAATTCCACCTCCTTAATCTGTATTTTTTTACCTATTAAATGAAATATCACAATAAATTATTTTATCCTCTCGCTATTCTGCCCGTTAGTTGAACAAAATTACATTTCGCATGATCATTATAGTGTTATTACCTGAGATAGATTAGGATTGTTTAGGAGGCTTAGATTATTTTTTAGGTACCACAAGATATCCAGTACTGTTAACGGCTTTTAGAAAGCCACACTCAGATTCATCTCTTGTGCTTTTCTGATCTTTTTTATCTTCTGACCTATTGAGTCCGCCATAACTCTTTCCCCTTTAAAAAAAGAGCAACCAGTAATCCTCATCTGGTTGCCCTCTTTGTCAGTTAAAACAAAACTTTTTTGTGAAATAATCCCACAGAACAAAATTTAATTGTTTAGAGCAAAACTTAATTGTAATGAATCATAGACTTGGACATCAAACATACCCCCTACTCCACCGTCACACTCTTCGCCAGGTTCCTTGGCTTATCTACGTCACGACCAAGCGCAACAGCTACATAATAAGATAGCAGTTGCAGCGGTATAACGGATAATGCAGGGGATAAAAGCGATGCCGTTTGCGGCAGCGTAAACACTTCATCTACTGACTTTAGCAGTTCATCTTGCATATGAGCAGACCCGATGGCTAATACATGAGCGCCTCGAGCCTTCACTTCTTTAATGTTGCTCATTGTTTTCTCGAACAAAGCGTCTTGAGTAATAAGTGCCACTACAGGTGTACCTTGCTCAATTAATGCTAAGGTTCCATGTTTAAGCTCCCCGGCTGCGTAAGCTTCAGAATGAATATAGGAAATTTCCTTCAGCTTCAATGAGCCTTCTTGCGAAACCGCGAAGTCTAGCCCACGGCCAATAAAAAATAAATCTTTATGGTCAGCGAGCGATCCCGCAAGCTGCTGCAGCTGTTCTGATTGCTGCAATAGCTGCTCGGCCTGCTCAGGCAGCTGCTGTAAGCTAACGATAAGCTCTGCCGCTGCTTCACTTGTGAGCGTTTGACGAGCTTCAGCGAAGTAAAGGCTGACCAAATAGAACGCAATAAGCTGCGTCGTATAAGCTTTCGTAGATGCTACTGCAATTTCGGGCCCCGCTCCGGTTACAAACACAAAATTAGCTTCCCTTGCGATCGAGCTGCCTACTACGTTCGTAATCGCAAGCACACGTGCTCCGTTACGCTGTGCTTCGCGCAAAGCTGCCAGTGTATCCGCCGTTTCCCCTGACTGGCTCACTACGATAACAAGTGTATTACTTGTTATAATTGGCGAGCGATAGCGGTATTCCGAAGCGACGTCCGTTTCCACAGGAATGCGTACTAACGATTCAATTGCATATTTTCCGACCAAGCCTGCATGGTACGCTGTACCACAAGCCACAATATGCACTTTCTCAATCGTTTGAATAAACTCATCCGTCATGCCAAGCTCGCTTAGATCAACCTGGCTCTGATTTATGTTGCTGCTCATTTCAGCAGCGGCGCTTATCTTTCCAAGCATAGTATCGCGATAGGCTCTTGGCTGCTCGAATATTTCCTTCAACATAAAATGATCATATCCCGCTTTTTCAGCTGTCGTCAGATCCCAATCGATATGGTGCACTTGCTTGGAAACTGCCGTCCCGTCAATGGTCATCAGTTCAACGCCATCTGGCGTCAATACTGCCATTTCTCCATCGTCCAATATATAAATATCGCGCGTGTAGGCAAGTATAGCTGGAATATCGGAGCCGATAAAGCTCTCTTCCTCTCCAACCCCAATAATAAGCGGGCTGGCATAGCGTACAGCTATTAGCTTATTCGGCTCATACTCGGTCAGCACGCCAAGCGCAAAAGCGCCGCGCATTTGGCGTACAGCCCGCTGAACAGCTTCCACAAGGCTTCCGTCATACTCATCCGCAATCAAATGAGCGATAATCTCCGTATCTGTCTCCGATACAAACTGATGGCCCTTGCCGATCAACTGCTCTTTAAGCTGCATATAGTTCTCGATAATTCCGTTATGCACAACGGAAAACTTTGCAGAGTTATCGGTATGAGGATGAGAGTTCAAATCGGATGGCTTGCCATGCGTAGCCCAGCGTGTATGACCGATACCGATCGAGCCGCGCAGAGGATCCGTTTTAACTCTGTCCTCTAATATGGCCAATCTTCCTTGAGATTTGGCTACTTCAAGTCCGTTCGAAGTAAGAACAGCAATACCTGCTGAATCATAGCCCCGATATTCCAACTTATTTAATCCTTCCAGCAAAATAGGCTGTGAATCACGCTTGCCAATATATCCAACAATTCCGCACATAATTAAAATGACCTCCGGTAGTGGTTATTTCCCGCTTGCCCGAATGTCTGCCAGTGTGCAGCATAGACGTATTGAACGATTGGTTAATTCTATATATTTGTAACAATGCAATTGTTGTTCTCCTGTCCATGTCAGCTCCACGGCAGCGTATTGGACAAGTAGGAGAAATGTTTGCAGCCTGCTCTACCTTTGTCGGATTGGTCGCCCAATCGTTTTGGGTAAAAGCTTTCGGTCAGCTGCTCTGTACCGGAGGGTCCCCGCCGAATCATTCGAACACCCCCACCTCGTCAGCTTGTGCACTTTATATGCAAATATGCATCTTTATCGTCGCTCAAGCTCTGGCGCTTATGTTACTATTTACCTCTGCCCTCTCTTTCCTTCTTGAGTCACATTATCTATCTTATTTATTTGGCGTTTATTTTGCAACTATTTTAAGAAGAATTTAATGGTTGTCTACCATGAACAAGGTGCTTTTAGCGTAACAATTTGTGTAAGGTGTTGAGAATATGGCTGCGTAAAATGGTACTTTAACACACTTTGCAGCTTTTTATGTTACACGTGCGACGTAACAGGATTGTGAATCATGCATGTGGATTTCTCCTCAGTCAACACTTCCGACAAAGGCGTAATAAGGTGGACACACGTTCCGTTATTGGCGTTAAAATCACCTTTTTTCCGTTTTGGCGGTCACACGTTCCGCTATTCGACTTTATTACGCGGTTTTTTACCTCTTTTTTGGTCAATAGCGGAACGTCTGTCACTTTCCCCCCTTCAAAACGGGGCTTTACGCAAAATAGCGGAACGACTGACCAGTTTCATCGCACTACTCACCCGGCGGCATGCGTGATCCCTTCTTCGCACTAGTCGCCCCGCTATTGCATGCTTGATTGAATTAGTTACTTACACGATTGCCACACTTGCACATTTCCCCACAGTTTACAGATTTGCATCCGTCCCTAAAACAAATAGGCCAACCAAAAATCTCTGGCTGACCTAATAATACGAAAGTCGCCCATGAGCGACTTGAGAATGATTCGGAAGGCTGCTGATCTGCTTTTCGTGCTTTGAAGCCCATTAAAACTATTTCTACTTTTGTGCTTTCAAGCTCATTAAGACTATTTCTGCTTTTGTGCTTTCAAGCTCGTTAAGACTATTGATCTACGTTTTATGACTACTCTCCTACTTTATAGCAAAGCTCCATCCAGTCTTCCTTGGCACTGGACATGACGGCTACTTCTTCAATATAGGAGCGTGTCACAAGCTTTTGAATAACTAAAGAAAGCTCTATCTGCATTGGCTCAAGCTTAGGATGCCCCTGAAGCTGCGACATGCTCCACGGTTCTTCCTGCTCGCGCATAATTTTGAATAAAAATTCACAGCTTGTTTTCATTTTGTTCATTACTGTAAATTCACAAGCCAACATGACAAGCTGAACTCTCTGCTCGATCGTTTCCGGACTGGCAGACAGCTCCTCGTAAAGCTTATATACTCCGGGATGGACTCTGCGCAGTTGTTTCCAAACGGTCAATTCAGGCCGTATCCCTTCCTCAATCAATACGATATGCGCCCAATGGTGCAGCGCCTGCAAAATATTGCTGTAAGCATCAAGCACATGGCCGTCATTAAGAAACTGCTTTGCCTGCATATAAGTTTGAAGGAATAATGAAAACTCCTTAAAACATCGCATTTCACGCAAGTTTTCAGGAAAAGACAATACTTCTTTTCGTGTATTAGCCCAGTATGCATCGGTATCCAACAAAATCTCTCCCCGTACCAGCCACTCCATCACGCTGCTATTTACTTCAATTCCGCTTTGTAAACGACTACATAACTCCGCCTTGGATAGTGTCATGATTACAACTTTTTGTTGGCGAACTATGACATGCTCCAACGAACTGTCATCTGCAGCCTTGTGCTGAACGACAATTACTAATGCATTTGTTCCTTCGATAAGCGGTCGTGATGATATAGGACTTGGAACAAGAATTAATGAAGCAACATTGGAATTCACGCGATAAGCATCGATTAAGTGCTTTTTTATAATCTCCACAAATATCCTCCGTATAGCTA
The DNA here is from genome assembly GCF_050864975.1 of Paenibacillus sp. GXUN7292. Classification (NCBI taxonomy): domain Bacteria; kingdom Bacillati; phylum Bacillota; class Bacilli; order Caryophanales; family Paenibacillaceae; genus Paenibacillus; species Paenibacillus sp. GXUN7292. The sequence goes on from NZ_JBOZWO010000037.1 coordinate 23,040, forward strand.
ATCCACTCTGATTAGGCTATAATGGTATTCTAAAGTTTATTTCTCTTTCGACAAGCTTGCAGCACTTTCCTGCTTGTACGACAATTTTTTTAGTCAAATATTACTGTATAATTAGTGCTTAAGAAAGGTATGAAGAAGATGAATTCAAGTATGAAAAGGATTTTTTTCAAATCTGCCAAAATAAATGAGTTCCGCCTATGGGGTCTTGTATTTACGATGGCCGGCATGGGGATCATGATTTTAGGAACTGCAGGCATCGTTTTATGGGGAAGCGCCGGGAAAATAATGGCTGGCATCTTTATGGTGTTCGGCATGATTTCCTTGCTGATCAGCGTTGGGGTTTACTTCTGGGCAGGCATGATGTCCACAAGCGCTACAGCGCTGGAATGTCCGGAATGCCACCGCCAGACCAAGATGCTCGGCACAACGGACCGCTGCATGTTCTGCCGCACGATGCTGACGCTTGATCCTAATCAAGCGACTACAGAGCCAACAGCTACCGTTAGTGAGCAGCATTCGCACAGCTAGAGCTTACTACTTACTACTTACTACTTACTACTTACTACTTACTACTATAAAGAGCTATCTGATTGTCGGCACACAGCCCTATCATGACAATTCAGATAGCTCTTTTTTTAATCGTTTATCCTTGCGTAAAACTTTTATTTTAAAAGAATGGAATAATAGCTATTTCTTTAATTGCTCATCAATCGTTTTCCAGATGGAAGCCGTTTGGAATGTACGCTGCCAGGTAGCAACGCCTGCCAGATTATATTTTTTTGCAAGAGCGACCCGTGCGCTTATAGATACATCATCCTCTATCCAAATCCGCTTCAAGGCGTCGTCCTCTTTGTACTCTACATAATGCTGACCTGCCTGTTCATCCATAACTGGCGTCAAAGACTTTTCTGCTATAACCTTTTTCACAGCATCCATACCCAGAGCTTTGGAGGTTACTTTTATTTTACCATCCTCGCCTGCTTTTTCTGTCCATACTCTCGTATACAGCGGCATGCTCAAAATTAACTTCTCTGCTGGAACGCCGTCCTCTTCCAAAATCCGTTTAATGGAATTTTCAGTCCATGGCAAGGATGCGACGGAGCCGGATTTAGGGCTGGATCCCCAGTGCTCATCATAGGCCATAACCATCATGAAATCGACGATTTTGCCTAATGCCGGACGGTCAAGGAAGACGGACCACATTTCACTGTTAGATTTTGGCGTAACATCGACGGATACGACCAAGCCTTGCTCATGCAGCAACGGTGTTAGTTCTCTAACAAACTGTACAAAATTCTCTTTATCCTTAGTATATACATTTTCAAAATCTATATTTATGCCTTGAAGCTTATAAATCTCTGCAAAAGCAAGCAGCTGCTGGATCATCGAAAATCGCGATTCAGCGGTTGCCAGCGCTTCTGATGTTTGTTTAGGCTCAAAGCCATTGCTAACCAGTGCCCAGACTTGAAAGCCTTGATCATGCGCCCATTTCACATAGGCGGGATCGGCCTTTCCTTTAATTGTGCCTTTGCCGTCGATTAATTCAAACCAGGTCGGACTGACCACATTTAAACCTTGCATTGGCGGGATTTTGGCGTGATCTGCCGGTTTATTATAAACAGCTTCCCAGGTCATGTTGATTTTGCTGTCCTTAAGCTTCCAGGCGACGAAAGGCTCCTTCTTAGCTAACGGTGGAATCTGCTCGCTTTGTGTCAAAGCGATGTCTTTGGCTGCCATATAACCAATATGGCCATCCTCTGTTTGTACAAGGTACCAGCCTTTCATCTCTGCTTCCTTCCAAACCTGCAAGGACTGATCCTGTGCCAGCTTCATCATATAGGGGGCTCTAATCGTAGCGTCGGTACGTACAGCTGCACCTTTTTCTTTAACGGATTTAGCCCATTGAACAGCTTGTCCTTGTTGAAACAAAGCTACAATGCCACTTTCCTTATGATAATCTACCTGCACACCATACAGTTCTTCAAGAGGCGCTGTAGGGATATAGACTACGCCATCCTTTGATTCTGCAGCAATTCTAAGCTCATACGACTTCTGGTTCAGCTTGCCGGTCAGTGAATCCGTCTTTAATTTCAATACATGATTAGCAGTTGTAAATATTAATGTGCCGCTTTCCGCCTCATAACGGATAGGATTATCCTCGCCAAGCCATTCCTCGAGCAGCGGCAACGGCAGCTTCACAAGGTCATTTTCAATAATAGCGCCGAAATCGGTCACTTCACCTTGTACAGTAATCGGGTGCTCAAGGCTATATTGTGGATCAACTTGATTATTATTAGGAATATACTTCATATAACCATACCAGCCGCCAATCGTTAGAAGCACGCCGCAAAAAAATAACAGCATAAATACTTTTAGCTTACTCTTTCTGCGTCTGTCGTATCTAGGGGGGTACTGCCTCTCCACTCCATCACACTCCTGCTATCTCTATATTTGTTTAAATAAGAATAACTTATAAATTCTTATAATTTAAAGAAACGTGCTGATTAGCGTTATCGCTTCACGGCACGTCTCATGTTCATTGTCTTACATTAGATAAAATTGGCTTCTCGGGTATTATTTGGCATGCGACATTTTGCACGAAGCGCAAACCCCATAAATCTCCATGCGATGTCCTTGCACGACAAAGCCTGTTTCCTTGGAAGCCGCTCGCTCCACTTCTAACAATGGAGGATAGCCGAAGTCGACGATTTCTCCGCAATTTTTGCAAATTGCATGATAATGGTCGGACAAATCAGCATCAAAACGACTGGAATCATCACCATAGGTCAGCTCACGCACTAAACCAGCCTCTACAAACAATCTTAAATTGTTATATATAGTTGCTACGCTCATACTTGGGTAATCCGGTGAAAGTGCTTTATATATCTCATCCGCTGTAGGGTGGGATTTGGAATCCATCAAGTAACTTAATATTGCGTGACGCTGCGGGGTCATTCGGACGCCAGTCATTTTTAGTTGTTCTAGTGCTTTCTTCACACTTAGTCCCATTCCCCTCACGCCCTTCTTAATAATAATTATTATTACTATTGTACGTTCAATAATAATACTTTGTCAATGAACGTTCACTATTAAGCTTATGGCAAAGCTTTTATAGAAATGCTATTTGTGGCATTAATTTGTATTCTAAAATCTCCTGTTCCGCTCCTGCCTTTTATCGTTTTGCGTACAATTTCAAAAGGAAGCTCGGATGTGATTGTCCCAAACGTTACAGAGCCGTGCACCGCATAATCTCCTTCAGTCGGCAATGCAGCGGAGATTTCACCTACAGAGCTGTCCAAATCCCAGTCTCCTTTAACAAGCGGACTCATTACTGATATATTGCCATTAAGCGTATCCGCTTTAATCGAACTGGCGGCATAGGATATATCGATATTTCCATTTTTTGTTTCCGCCTCAATTGCATTTTCCACGCGGGTTAAGGCGACGCTGCCATTTGTAGCTTTTGCATACACTTGACCGAATATATCCAGCGCTTCAATAATCCCGTTTTTAGTTTCCAGCGTGCTGTCGCCGATCACTTGCTCCATTTTAATTTTTCCGCTGTTAAGCTTAATTTGAATCGGTGCGCTAATCCGGTACGCCTCGACATCCCCGCTGTCAATTTTCACAATTAATCCTTTGTTCAGGCGCAAATCCTTCAAGGTTACAGTTCCGTTTTGCACATCAATTTTCAGCTGCCGCTCAGGTTGCCTTATCATTTGATCATTGGCTAGGTCACCGTCAACGCCATAATATTGATCCGTTGTATTATCGTTAGTGCTTTCAATGGCTTGACCAGCGTCAGCATCGGCAGTCTCATTGGACACAATATCATCAGGCTTTAGTGCTTCTGAGCCATCTATTTCTTTAACGGCTTCATTTGATTTTTTTACAGATGCTTCTGCACCAGTCTCTTCGCCAGCTGATTCATTTATTTCAGCTTCGACTTCTGCACCGCTGTGCTCCTCAGCATCATTTATTGTGTTGTCTACCCATCTATTCGATAACTGGAGCGGAAGCACAATATGCATATCTACGCGCGGTACCCGCTTGTCGCTGCCATAGGCGCTGCTTTGAGCCTCGATCAGCATCGTTTCCCCTTCCGTTATGACGACTTGCGCCTCTTCTGCTGCAGCCTTTGCCTCCTGCTCGCCCTTCAAATCTATCCATACCTGTGAGGAAACTTGAATATACGGTATATCTGCTGTTTCTACAACGACATTCCCATTCGTATTGTTTATATTAACCGTCGCTAAATTCTCATTCATTGCCACATTCATAACAGGCTTATTAAAATGAAACCCTTGCGCCTCTCCAAGCTCGCTCGCAATTTTGGGCTGAATTTGAAATTGCTCCAAAAAACGTTCCGGCAAATCGCTGTTTTGCATAATAAAGTACGTTGCCGAGGCCGTCAATAAAGCAAACAGCAAGCTGCCGAGCGATACGCGAAGCTTCAGCCTCTGTCTGTTCACTATGCTGTAAACAACCAATTCCAGGCCCAGAGCTACAAATAAATAAGGCCAAAAAGTCGGAATAAGCGAAAAATATGATTTTCCAAATCGAAAATCCAGCAGCCCGATCAAGCCAATCGCTGCAATCGCAAGCGAAGCTGTATATTTTCCCAGCCTGTAATTTCCGCTGCGCAGCTCCTCAGTCGGCAGAACAAGCCATATGGCCAACAGTATGGGCAATAGGCCTGTCAGCCAAGGAGCAATGGCCTCCAGCAGCTCTCTTATCGCATATCCCGGGTTAACAAGCAAGACAAGCCCAACGCCAATAAGGACCAATGACGCACCTTGAAGAGGAAGTGCATACTGCTGCGTTTGTTCCTTTTCCTTCTCCAGGCTTTGCAAAGCATCAAATACGCTAAAATAATAAAATAGCGGCAGCAAAAGGCCTAGGTAGACGATGAGCAAAAGATGCTTGCCGCCATTCCACTCCGCCAATCGGATGAGGGTAAATAGATCCAGCAAAAAACCGGCAAGCAGCAGCAAGCCTTTAGAATAGCTGCCCGCATACCAATGACCGGCTCCCGGCAATAGAAAGGCGCATAGAACGGTAAGTATTCTGCTTTTTTGTTTCGTTTCATTTGACTCGTTCATCTCATGTTGCTTACCCAAATGCTACGCCCTCCAACTTTTAAAACAATTTACACTGGCTGGGATCATTCTAATCATTATCTTTGCCAATTTTATAAAATATGAAATATAGGTAACAGTTATCATATAAAAACATATACTTTTCTAATATTTTAACAAAGAAGACGCGACCCATCTAGAGATGGATCGCGTCTTATAAATATTATCTAGGCCAGCGTCTTTCCGGAGGCTGCAAAGCAGGGAATGGCGCATGCGGCTCAGCTTGATACCAATAGGCTACGGAGGATACATCATCTGTACGTTCAAATAAGTCGCGGCTGTTATGCCCAATTTGCTGAATCGTCACGCGCAAATCATTCTCGAAGCGAATCGGGTCCATCAAATGCCAGCGGTACAAGCCATGCATTGGAACGCCGTCTTCGCCAAAAATTTCTGTACGCGTTGTATCCGTTTTAGAGTAATAAGGGTAGCCAAGATAAGGTGTATTATAGGTCGCTTCGACGATTTTGCCGTCGCGCTTCTCATAGAAGCACCAAGCCCCGCCGAAGTAATCTTCCGTTCCCGTTCCGCAGAGCGTAGGCCACTCGTCATCCCCATCCAAAAAGAACTTGATCTCGCCTTCGCCCCACCAGTAGCGTTCCAGCGCAGCCCAGGCCAGATAAGTGCCAATATAATGACCTTTACCTTTTACATTGTCCAGTATGGTGTAATCCTTTGCTTCAGTTGTAATATTTTCTCTTCTCCACTGGGCATGGAAATAAGCTGCTTCATCCGGAATCTGATCGACAAGCGTATAATTGAATTGATAGAAGAAGCCGTGAATATCAGCGGCATGCTGGTTTTCAATCGTGATCTTGGCCGATTTGCGGAACGGCATCGGGAAGTAACAGTTCATACCGCCCGTCGGGTTGACGGCGATCGGCAAGGAATTGACATTGCTTCTGGCACCAAAGCCGTTGCAAAAAAAGTCTCCCAGCGGCACTTCAACCGACGGCTCCTCTTCGCCATCCCAATACATGCGGAGCACCAAATCTCTCAGCACAAAATAGCCTTTCTCTGTGCGATCCGTTACGGTGATCCAGAAGTTTTGAATGACGCCTGTACTGTTAATCTCGGCTAATGTTACGGTTTCGCCCTGATTCAGCGTAATGCATGGCCGCCCTTTGCGGGCAACGCCCAGATTGCTGGCTTCTTTGCCTCCAGCGCCGACCTCGCCCTTTGGGTTCTCCGCAGAAATCGATCTTGTTTTCCCATTAGTCATCATAGGAGCACTCGACAAATCAAATCCTAAACCTTGCTGATGAAGCATTTCAATTCCTCCCTTACTACATCGATTTATTTTTTGAAATAGGTGATACGGCATGGGTAATTGGTTCATTTTGAGCGATAGGCTTATAATCGTTAAACTTTATGCACAGCACCTGATGGCCATTTTCCAGCTCCATGAGCGGAGGCTTGCTTGAGCGGCATACCTCTTTCACATAAGCGCAGCGCCCGGCAAACTTGCAGCCGTTCATCGCGTACTCCTTCGTCTCCATTTCTGGCAGCTTGGCTTCCTCGTCCCATTTTTGGCCAACCCTTGGAATAGAATTTAATAATAGCTCTGTGTAGGGATGTGCGGGCTGGCTTAATATTTCTCTTGCCTTGCCGTACTCGATCAGGTTGCCGCGATACAAGGTCGCAATATAATCGCTCACATAGTAAGCAGTCGAAAGATCATGTGTGATATAAATAAAGCTGACATTGTATTCATCCTTAAGCTTCTTGAACAAATTAACAATGTTCATGCGAAGCGACGCATCGATCATCGCCACTGGCTCATCCGCTACGATTAATCTCGGCTTAGGGATAAGGGCTCTTGCTATAGACAGGCGCTGCAGCTCCCCGCCTGAAAACTGATTGGGGTATTTGCCCGTGATTTGCTCATACTCCAAACCAACCGATTGCAGCGCTTCCTTAATAAGCTGCTTTGCTTCCTGCTTGCTCTTTGCGATATCCAAATTGTAAGCTGTTTCGTATAAATAGGACTCTACCGTTCTTCGCGAGCTGAAGGATGTAAACGGATTTTGAAAAATGGGCTGCACCTTTTTGTAAAATGCTTTGCGCCGCTTGGACTTTGCGTAGTAGGATAGCGGTACGCCATCAATTTCTATGGCCCCCGAGCTTGGCTCGAGCAGCTGCAATATCATTTTGGCGAGTGTCGTTTTGCCGCAGCCGGACTCCCCGACAATGCTTAAAATTTGCGGCTTCTCGCCCGTAATGGCAAGATCAATCTGATCGACAGCCGTTATTTTGCTGCCCAGCAGCATGCCGCCTATTTTAAATTGCCGCGTCAGCTGCTTAATCCGTAAAATATCAGGCATAGGCTCCTCCTTTTCCCGCTTTAGATATAGGCATCCTGCAGCAAATGACAGCTCGCATAATGCTCGTCTCCCACCTTTGTTCGAAGCGGCTCAATCGTTTTGCATACATCCGTTGCAAACGCGCATCTTTGTGCAAAGCGGCAGCCTGCCGGCGGATGATGCAGGCTAGGCGGCGTACCTGGGATGCCTTCCTTTTGGCTGTTGTCGCCGATTCTCGGCAGCGCATTGATCAACATTTTTGTATAAGGATGCTTCGGATTTTCAAAAATCTGTTCCGTAGGCCCAATCTCAATCATCTGTCCGGCATACATAATGCCCATGCGATTCGTAATCTGATAATGAACGCCCATATCATGCGAGACGATCACCATAGAGTTTTTCATTTTTTTCTGCACCTGGGACAGCATCGTCAGTATGCCTCGCTGTACAATAACATCCAATGCCGTCGTCGGTTCATCGGCGAGCACAATATCAGGTCTTAAGAAGGTGGCCAGCGCGATCAGCACCCGCTGGCGCATACCCCCACTAAGCTGGTGGGGATAAGCCTTAAGCACTTCAGGCGGCAGCTCCAGTTCCTTTAAATACTGAATAATATCCTGCTCCAGCTGTTTTTTGTTTTGCTTGCCATGATACTTGCTGATCGAATCAAAAAATTGTGTTTTTACTTTTTTAACCGGATTCATCACATGCATCGCGCCTTGCGGCACGTAAGAGATAACCTTCCACCAGCTTTTATTAATTTCGCCATTACGGTAAATCTTCTGGTCATTGCTTCTGGAATGGATTTCTACTGAGCCTTGACTAATTTCCAGCGGATAGCTGATCAAATCATACATCACCTTAAGGAGCGTCGATTTGCCGCAGCCTGATTCGCCCGCTATGCCGAAAATCTCATTTGCTTTTACTTCAAAATCTACTTTATCTACTGCCTTCACATAACCTGTCAAAATATTATACTGTGCACTGACTGCGTTCAGCTTCAGCATGCTACTTCCCCCTTCTTAAGGCAGAATACTGCTGATACCCGGTCATAACTAGAAATAGAGCTATAAAGATCAACGTGATTGCCACTACCGGCGTTCCGATCCACCACCAGCGCCCGCCCAGCATCGCTTGATGCTGATTCGCCCAATAAATCATCGTGCCAAGCGTAGATTTCTCGTTGCTTGACATGCCGATTACGGCAAGCCCGGATTCTGCGCCGATGGCAACCAGTATCGTATTGACGAAGTTGGCTAGTGACCAGCCGGAGACGAAAGGAAATATTTCTTTCAGCAAAATTCGGAAGGTGCTTTGTCCGGAAAAAATAGCGGTGCTGATAAACTCTCTTTCTCGCAATGACAAGGCCATAGATCGCAGCTGCCGTGCAGGCCAGGGCCAGTTGAAAATAATAAGCACCAGCGCGATATAGAGGAGCGAGGCTCTGCCCTTCAACATGCTCCCCAGCAAAATGAGAATAGGCAGGGAAGGGATAACGATAAAGGAATCTGTCATAAGCGTAATGAGCCGATCCACAATACCGCCTTTAAAGCCGGCCCACAAGCCTAAAATGACCCCGATCAACGTAGCGAAAAAAGCTACAAGTATACCAATAATAAAGGAATTGCGGATCGCATCGGCAAGCAGCCAAAAGGTGTCCTGACCTAGATTGGTCGTGCCTAAAAAATGGTCCCAGCTCGGCTTTAAATTTTTGGGATAGGTTCCCCATTCCATCGAATTAACCGTCGAGAAAAGCGGTACGATAAAGCCTAGAATTAAAAACAAAATCAAAATAATCATGCCCGCGCTCAGTCTAAAATTCCAATTTTTCATCCTATCACCGCCTATTTATACCGAACTCGAGGGTCTAGAAAAGGATAGATCAAATCGACAATAAAGGTTGAGCCGGCCACTGATATGATCGAGATCGTGATCGTCCCCATAATGAGGTTATAGTCCGCCTGCAAAATGCCAGAGTAAATAAGCGCGCCAACGCCAGGATAGCCAAATAAAATTTCTGTAATAAGCGCTCCATTAAAAATGGTACCAATTTGCAGCGCCAACATCGTAATTTGCGGCAATGTCGCATTAGGCATAACGTATTTCATCATAATCTTCGATTCGGACAAGCCCTTTAATCTGGCAAAATGAACATAGTCCTCCTCCGCAATGCCCGCCGACAGCGTCTTCATGCTTATAACCCACCAGCCTGTTCCTACTAAAATGATCGATAGCGCAGGCAGTGCAGAGTTATAAATGACATTTTTAATAAATTCCCATGAAAACTCATAGTTCAAAATTGTAATGGACAGCGGAAATATCGGAATGATGTAGGATAGCAGCATAATGAGCACAAGCGCCAAAATGTAATAGGGAACCGGATAGAGCATAATCGATATGCTCTCCAGCAGCTTGGAATACGCCTTCTCTTTGCGGAAGCCGGCAAGCAGCCCGATCCCGTTGCCAATCGCCCAAGCGATAAGCGTGGAAGTAAGCAGCAGCCCCATCGTCCATGGCAAAGCTCTGGCAATCATCTCATTAACAGGAGTCGGATAGTTGGCCAAGGATGGTCCGAAATCCTGCGTCAGCACGACTCGCTTTAAAAATCCAAAGTATTGAGAAAACAAGGAGCCCTCCAGACCGAAGGATTCGTTAAGTGTTTCTCTTATTTTTTCCACCGCGACCGGGTCCATAAAAGCTGACTTCGATGTCATGGAGCCAATCATCGCTTCTACCGGGTCAGACGGCAAAAAGCGTGGCACAAAAAATACGGTTGTAATGCCAATAAAGATAACGAGAATAAAGGTAATAATTCTGGATATTAGAAACTTATAGAAGCTCACCCGTCATGCACCGCCTTTCCTTGTGCGAGTTTAACCGCTATGCCTGCCTGGGCAGAGGCCGGCTAACGTTCAGTTGGAAGCTGTTGATGGATTGTGAGCAACATTCATTTATAAGCAATAGAAAAGATGAACGGAGAGCCAGATTGGCGCTGGAGAAGCGGTAGCGCCCGCCTTTGTCCGTCAATTTTCACCTTATCTTGGCTTATTTGATAAAAAAATTGACGGACAACAGCGGTCGTAAGGCTAATCTGGCTCGTAGTGGCGTTTCTTTTCTATTGCTTATTGCAACATCCACAATGAATCAACAGTCTCAGTTGATGGATTATCGTCCCGTCGGCTTTAGATGAGGCGTGTAATATTTAAACTGCGACCACCACCACCAAGGACCTTCGAATCCATTATTTGAGCTTTGGAAGCCTTCCCAATAATAGGTGTCGACCGGCACAAATTTCGAAGTGCCGAACATCGCTAAAAACGGTAGCTCTTTTACAAATTGCTTGTTGATTTCTGTAATTTTCTCAATAACCTGCGGATTGTCTCCCGGAATGGAGTCTAGCTCATCCAGCAGCTTGCTAACCTCGGCATTGGCCCAGCGATTGGCATTGCTTGATGCTCTATCGCCCGTTGGAACAACATACTTCTCATGCCAGCCGCTCATTTGCGCTGTCGTATCCGGCAGCAAGCCGCAAGACGGCCAGTATGAGCCAACCATGAATGAGCCGGTAGCTTCCGCATCCCAGAACGTAGCGTGATCCATTTGCTGCACCGTCACATCAACGCCGTTCTTTCTCCAGCTGTCTGCAACCGCAAATGCAAGGCGCATCGACTCTATTTCGAAATTGGCAGGGGCATTGATAGTAATTTGCCATGGGCTGCCGTCAGGCAGCAGCCAGCTGTTGCCTTGTTTTTTGAAGCCTTCCTTCTCGAGCAGCTCGGCCGCCTTCTCCGGATCATGCTTCCACCAGCCTACGCCAAAGGTGCTGACAATATCCTTCTGGTCAGTTGGCAAGCCTTCCACTCCCTGCTGCTTAAGCACCTCGATCATGTCAGTCGCATAGCTTTCATCAAACGGCTTGTAGCCGTCTTCAAGCGCAAAGCTTTTCAACCAGCTTAGCATTGGCTTATGGTACGTATCCTGCAGCACGCTGACTGGAGGCACCTGGATCGGAGACACCCGCAGCATTCCGCCGAAAGTGCCGAGCGATACATTTTTAATGTCAGTCATAAGCGCCAATGCCCATTTCACATTCGTACTGTTGAACGGCGCTTTCAAATTGTTGAACGACATTCCCCGCTGACAAGGGTCATCCATCGTGGCGTAAGGAAAATTTTCATACCATGCTTGCGCGTATTCATTCTTTTGCTGAAGAATTTCCCAGCTTTCCGGCGTAATATCCTGCAGCACATCCATATCATGCTGAATAGCGGCCATAATCCGTTTTTCCTCGGGTCCAAAATATTTGAATAAAATATATTTAGGCCCAGGCTCGCCAACCAGCTTTCCAACTGTGCTGTTCTGCCAATCCTCTCGTTTTTCGTATAAGAACCAATTTCCTTGCGTGTCCCGCTTGCTGAGCTTGTAGGGACCTACGCCAACCGGATCTGAAAACTTGAACTGCGTAGGATCCTCCTTCTCCCAAATATGCTTTGGCATTATTCGGAACGAATTGCCCCAAATAACTACTCCAAGCTTCTGCGACAGCCTAGTCTCTGGTGCGACTGTCTCCACCTCGATCGTATAGTCATCGGTTGCCTTCATGGTTTTGACTAAGGTTGAAAAGTATCCGCTGTAGGCAAGCTCTTTTGAATTTAAAATCATATTGGCTGTAAACTCTACATCGTGAGCTGTAAATGGAACACCGTCTGACCAGGTCAGCCCCTCCTGAATTTTGAAGGAAAATTTCGTGTAGCTATCATCCAGCTTCTTCGGGAAGGTTGCTGCCAGCTCTGGCATCTGCTCCCCCTTCACCGTATCGATTTCCCATAAATGCGAAAAAATCAATTGATGCAGGCCGCTGTCCATCGACACCGCTCCCGGCATATACGGATTCATTCGCTCTGGATCCGCGCTTGTTCCATTTAATATGTCGACAATTAACGTCTCGCTGCGCGGTGTTCCTACATCTGTCATTTTCCCCCCGTTCGAGCTTACGTTTTTACTGCTGCTTGGTTTGTCTGTTCCTGTACCGCCTGATCCATTGTTCTTCGAGTCTGAGCATGCCGTTAATACTAAAGCTATTATCAATAGCAACGGAATAAATTTTCTTGCTTGCATCATCTACAGTCCTCCTTCAAAATGGAATGACCCCATTGTAGCAATCATCCACATTTTTTCTTTGGAATATCATTTGAATTCTTTTAATTTCATCAGTTTTTTGTAAACGCTTTCTGATATTCTTTCGGACTGATTTTCTCCAGATTTTTAAATACGGTACTGAAATAAGCCGCATCCTGAAAGCCGACCATCTCTGCTACCTGATACACCTTTAAATCTCTTTGCTTTAAAAATTCCTTTGCCATACGAATCCGCACTTCATTCAAATAATCGCCAAAGCTGATATTCATATACTTTTTGAACTGGGTGCTGAAGTACCATGGATTTAAAAATACAGTCTGCGAGACGGATGCCAGCGTCAAGCTTTCCATATAGTTTCGTTCGATATACTGCTTGGCTGCCAAAATATATTGCGGCTTTAGCTCCTCATCTTTAATAAACATCATCAGCTTATACAAATAAGCTTTGAGCCAACCGAGTAATTCTCGAAAGCTTTGCTTGCTGTTAATCTCATCGATGTATGGGTTTGTTATTTCTTCCTGGCCGGAAATGCGCTGCTCGATGTACTCATGCTCCAAATAAGACAGCTGGCAAATAAGCTCCCGGCGTATCCGCATTGGATCGATATGTACGTCCAGCTGGAGCAGCTTGGCCATGTTCCAATCTACAAAGCTCTTCATATTTTTATAATCTGCATGGAGCAAATATCTGAGCAGTGATTTGCCATTAATGCTGTCTGCAATTTTCACCTTTTGAGAAGCGTTCAGCTTATTTTCATACTGCTTGTTGTCGAGCACCGTCGCATATTCATTAAAGGTTAAAAACTCGAGCATCTTCTCACAATAATGGTAGGCATCCAACAGCCCAGTCCGATGTGCTTGAAACGTATGCTCCGCGATAAATAGTGTTATCCCCTGCTTACGCACTGTGTGAAGCAGCTGATGCAGCTTATCCGTAAGCTGGGGAACAGGCTGGCGGAATAAGACGATTAACCGCTCATCCTTATGCGCGATAGCAAGCTCTGCGAGCTTTATTTTCCATTTATCAAGCAATTGGGTGAGGGCATGCTCAATGTAAGTATCCATATATTCGCGCACCCCAATAACAGCCAGCGTTAATTCTGCCGCTTGCTCTATTCCATCCAGCACATCCCCCTTTCCGGCCAAGGCAAGCTGTAGCTGCTCCTGATTGAGAGAACGATATTGCTGCAGCTCGGTATTCGCCCGCTGCTCCTCAAGCTTTTGCAGAAGCTCTAGGATACTTTGATAACGGCACGGCTTCAATAAATAATCATAAGCGCCTTTTTTCATCGCTTGTCTGACATAATCAAAATCAGCATGACCGCTCAAAATAATAACGGTAATATGAGGATACTGGCTGCGGATCGCTTCCGTCAGCTCAATGCCATCCATCTCCGGCATCCTGACATCGGAAATCACAACATCAACATGGCTGTGTTGCAAAATTTGCAGCGCTTCTAACCCGCTTTGCGCCGTATCAACTACTTCATGCTGCGGACATTTTTGTGTAAAAACATGATATAACCCTTTAAGGACCGACACCTCATCATCTACTAATAAAATTTTCAGCATAAACCCCTCCTAATCAGCTGCTCAAAACTGCTCATTAAAGCACTGCATCTTCTTCATGCAAAAAATTCGTATTTTTATTGAGATGAATCATTACTTTAGTGCCTTTCCCTTGCTTGCTGTCAATGGACAAGCCGTATCCTTCGCCAAAAATATATGCGATGCGCTGCTGGATTAACCGGATGCCAATACCGCCGTTTCCTTTATTGCCGGCATTGTTCAACAGGCGATTCATTTTTTCTTCACTCATGCCAATACCGTTATCAATAACTTCAAAATATAAGTCCTGTCTAACTGCATAAGCTTTAACTGTAATATTCCCGCCAATTTTCATATTTTCAAAAGCATATTTAATGGCATTTTCCAGCAGCGGCTGAATAAGCAGTCTTGGTATTTTCACTTCTAAAATATCCTCCGCAATGTCCATGCTGTATTCCAGCTTATTCTCGAACCTCATTTTCTGAATTTTGAGATAATTGTTCAACTGACCGAGATCCTCTGCAATCGTTACAAACTCGTTCTTATAAGAAATGGAGTAGCGCAAAATGCTCGAAAGCGCCAAGATCGCCTCGCCAATCTCCTCTTCGTCCTTCACAATCGCCGACCAGTAAATCATATCCAGCGTGTTGTATAAAAAATGCGGATCCAGCTTGGATTGCAAATTCATCATCTCGGTTTTACGGTAATGGATTTGCTGGTGATAAATCGTTTTAATCAAATGGTCTACTCTTTCCACCATATCGTTGAACTGTCTTATAATTACGCTAAATTCATCATCCCCTTTGTGTCCAATAATGACATCGAGCTTGCCCTGCTGAATATGCTCCATCCCTTTTAGCAGCTTTTTAAGCGGTTTCAAAATAAGGCGGACAGTAGAGAGTAAAAAAGCTAGAATGGCGATCATAATCAAAATTTCCATAAATAAAAAAATGCGGTTTACCTGGCTTACTTGATGAATCAGCTCTTTGTCCGGCACAATGCCGATCATCTTCCAGTTACGGTACTCAAACGGATATTCCACCTTTGTTCCAGACACAGCCGCCAGCTCTGACTCCTGTTTGTTAATCCAGCTCATATCATGGGCATAGGTAATCATCCCGTCTCTGATCAGGTATACTTGTCCGCTTTCGCCCAACGCCACCTCGTTAATCTGCTTGTAAAAGCTTTCGCTCAGATCAATCCTGAGCAGACCCAGCAAATCCTTCCCCTCATATATGTACATCATGACGCTAACCTGGAAAGGCTCCAGCTGTACTTGCCAATTCACTTCATTTGCATGCTTTACATCAAAACTCTCCATTAACTTTTTTGTCTCATCATCTGCTTCCAGAATCGGAATCGAGTAAAACAAATTCATAGGGTCATGATCGACTGGGAATAAAAAAATATTATCAATTACATCCAGCTTTGATGCGCGCAGCACCTGGTTGCTTATTTTATATTTGGCAATGTGATAGTGAATCGCATTATTTTTCAAATCGCGCAAATAATTTTTAATAACCTGGTTCTGACGCGCGGACTCCATGTTTTCATGGAATTGCTCATATTGCATTTCTACCCGTTTGCCGATTTGCCGAATGGTTTCTTCAAAATAAGTTTTCGTTTGATCCCGGATTATCGTCCCGATCCAGCCTTGAAACACAGTCACCTGCACGATCAGAACAATAGCCGTTATCGCGAAAAAAATGAAAATAAGCTTATGCTTTAGCGATCTAATGCGCAACCGTTTAAACAAATACAACCAATCCCCCTCTCAGATTTTCGTATATTGTAGCATGTAAATCTTTAAATTTAATTAGGTATACTTTGAAATCCTTCAATTTAATTGCGACTTTTGCGGCATGGTTCAGTGCTGGTACACTTCTTGCATAGCAAGCAATGAGAAAGGCATGGCACTGCGATCAAGTTTGGGCTTCCGACCGCTGTTGTATGCCTATTTTTATGATTTATAAAACCTTTATAGGTTAAAAATAGGCATACAAAGGCGGACGCCGACGCTTCTCCAGTCCCAATCCTGCTCTCCGTTTCTTTTCTATTGCTTCATCACCCACCATTAATCGCCAATATCCTTTGCTTCGATAGAAGTCCCCATTACGGAAGAACAAGCCTTTGACGCTCACACACCAAATCAGGCTGTTGAAAAACGCTAACGGAACTCAGACGTGCTATTGTACAGAAATCAGCTTATTCTAAAATCTAAAGGAACTGAGAAACCTTATTTACTCAAAATCATTACCTAAACGGGGAAAAGAACACCTATAGCGCTCCACAGTTCCGTTACAGTTTCAAAACACCCGTATCTCACTAAATAGAGCCTCTCAGTTCCGTTACAATTCTAAACAGATAGCATTTCAACTTTTGCTTGGGTAATTAACTAACTACAACAAATCAACGGCTTCCCGCTTACAAATACAGGAAGACAAAGCGAATACTTCGATTACAGCAAAAAGCGCAAGCCGAAGGGAAAATACCCTCAAGCTTGCGCTTCTTTCATATATATTCACTTCTCTGTTATAAAATCAGCTAACTTGGCGTCCCGTTTTTGGAAAAGCCTGTACTTTAAGCCAAACGCTCCAGCAATAGCTTATTCACTAGTGCAGGATTTGCTTTGCCTCTTGTTTCTTTCATGATTTGGCCAACGAGGAAGCCGATTGCTTTCTCCTTGCCTGCTCTGAAATCTTCAACGGATTGCGGATTAGCAGCAATAATTTTGTCTACAATTGCAAGCAGCGCACCTTCGTCGCTAATTTGCACGAGACCTTGCTCCTCAACAATTTGCTGTGGCAGCTTGCCGCTTTCCAGCATTTCCTTAAATACAGTCTTCGCAATCTTGCCGCTGATCGTACCTTTCTCAAGCAGTCCAATCATCTCGCCAAGACCTTGTCCTGTAATCTTAACATCGGACAGCTCTTTGCCATTCGCATTCAAATAGCCGAGCAAATCGCCCATAATCCAGTTAGATACAGCTTTCGCATCCTTTGTATAGGACATGCTTTCCTCGAAGAAATCCGCAAGCTTCTTGGAAGCTGTGATTACTTCTGCATCATAGGATGGCAAACCGTACTCGGAAGTGTAACGTGCTTTGCGTGCAT
This sequence comes from Paenibacillus sp. GXUN7292, assembly GCF_050864975.1. Taxonomy (NCBI): domain Bacteria; kingdom Bacillati; phylum Bacillota; class Bacilli; order Caryophanales; family Paenibacillaceae; genus Paenibacillus; species Paenibacillus sp. GXUN7292. The sequence goes on from NZ_JBOZWO010000037.1 coordinate 40,280, forward strand.
CTGGAAGCTCTGGAATCGTAGCGCGAATACTTTCCTTCCACTCCTCGCTAATGATGATGCGAACGAGATCCGGGTCTGGGAAGTAACGATAGTCATGCGCTTCTTCCTTGCCGCGCATGGAGAATGTTTTGCCAAGTGCGTCATCGAAGCGGCGCGTTTCCTGAACGACCTCTCCGCCGCTGTCTAAAATTTCCGCCTGACGAATTTCTTCATATTCCAAGCCGCGCTGTACACCGCGGAAGGAGTTCATGTTCTTCAGCTCGGCGCGTGTGCCGAACTTCTCTTGCCCGTAAGGGCGCAAGCTGATGTTCGCATCGCAGCGCAGGCTGCCTTCTTCCATTTTGACATCGGAAACTTCGCAGTAGAGCATAATCGCTCTAAGCTTCTCCAAGAATGCTTTAGCTTCCTCAGGTGTACGAATGTCAGGTTCTGTTACAATCTCAACGAGCGGTGTACCAACCCGGTTAAAGTCAACATGGGAAGCAAAGCCGCCATCCACATGTGTAAGCTTACCCGCATCTTCTTCCAAATGAAGTCGAGTGATGCCGATTCGCTTCGTCTCGCCGTTTACTTCAATATCCACCCAGCCATGCTGACCGATTGGCTGATCAAATTGCGAAATTTGGTAAGCTTTCGGTGAATCCGGATAGAAGTAATTTTTGCGGTCGAATTTGCTGATATCTCCAATCTCGCAATTGATAGCCATAGCAGCTTTAATCGCATATTCTACGGCTTTCTCATTTACGACTGGCAATACGCCAGGATGGCCCAAGCAGATCGGGCATGTATGTGTATTCGGCGGCGCGCCGAAGGCTGTTGAGCAGCCGCAAAAGATTTTACTCTCTGTATGCAGCTCAACGTGAACCTCCAGCCCGACAACCGTTTCGTATTTCTTCGGTTCAGACATCGATATCGTTCCCTTCCTTAAACAGATATAATCATCAACAAGAAACTCTGCTCATCCTTGTATAGAAGCGAGCGTTTCTTATATTAAATATTAAAGCTCTGGACGCATTGTATGATATTGCGTTTGTCCCTCGTAAGCATGCGCAGCGCGCAAAACAGTGGATTCGTCAAACGCTTTGCCGATAATTTGCATGCCGACAGGCATTCCGTCAACCATGCCGCAAGGCACGCTGATTGCCGGAACACCGGACAGGCTCGCAGGGATCGTACAAATATCATTCATATACATCGTCAGCGGATCGCCTGCATGCTCACCGATCTTAAAGGCCGGAGTCGGACAAGTCGGTCCAATAACCAGATCATATTGCTTAAAGATATTATCGAAATCTTGTTTAATAAGTGTGCGTACTTTTTGAGCCTTCAAGTAGTAAGCATCATAATAGCCGGAGCTTAGCGTATAAGTTCCCAGCATAATACGACGTTTCACCTCATGTCCGAAGCCTTCGCTGCGTGATTTCAAATATAGATCCAACAGGTTATCAGGATTGTCGGCACGAACACCATAGCGCACTCCATCAAAACGTGCAAGGTTCGAGGATGCTTCCGATGAAGACAGCAAGTAATAGGTTGCTACCGCATATTCGGTATGCGGCATGGATACCTCTTCCCATGTAGCGCCAAGCGATTCAAAAACTTTAAGTGCATTTAGAATCGATTCCTTCACACGCGGATCTACGCCTTCGCCAATATACTCTTTTGGCACAGCTATGCGAAGCCCTTTGACTTCTCCAGTCAGCGCTTCGCTGTAATTAGGAATATCAACCTTGGCAGAAGTTGAATCGCCAGCATCATGACCAGCAATGGCTTGAAGCGCATAGGCTGCATCCTCTACATTTCTTGTAAGTGGTCCGATTTGATCAAATGAAGAGGCAAAAGCAACGAGGCCAAAGCGCGATACTAGCCCATAAGTCGGCTTAAGGCCAACAATGCCGCAAAAAGCTGCTGGCTGACGAATCGAACCGCCTGTATCTGAACCCAGCGCATAATAAACTTGTCCAGCCGCTACAGCTGCTGCCGAGCCGCTGCTGGAGCCGCCTGCTACACGCTCAGTATTCCATGGGTTACGCGTTACAAAATAGCTAGAATTCTCGCTGGAGCCGCCCATGCCGAATTCATCCATATTGAGCTTGCCCATAATAACAGACTGCGCATCCTTCAGCTTGCGTACTGCGGTTGCGTCATAAATTGGATTGTAGTTGCTCAGAAACTGGCTGGCACAAGTAGTAAGCAAGCCTTCTGTTACAATATTATCTTTCACGCCAACCGGCAATCCAAACAGCAAATTGCTGCCAGGTGCTTGCTGATCGAGCTCAGCTGCCTGCTTGCGAGCCCCTTCCTCATTTACCGTAATAAAAGCTTGAATCGCCGGATCTGTTTCTTTAATGCGAGCCAAGGATGCATCCACGAGTTCCGAAACGGATACTTCCTTCTGCTCAAGCTTCTTATGTACGTCCTGTAGACGCAAATCAAACAATGCCAACAATAGCTCCTCCTTTCAAAATAAACCCCATTGTATTATTCAAGTACCGCTGGCACCTTAAATTGACCGTCTTCCTCATCCGGAGCATTAGCCATCACCTTCTCGATTGGAAGCGAAGACTTGCGCTCGTCAGCACGCATTACATTCGTAAGCGGCAATATATGGCTAGTTGGAGCAACATCATCCGTATTTAAGCTGTTAAGCTTATTCGCGTAATTAATAATGGTATTGAGCTGCTCTGTATACATCTGCTTCTCATCCTCACTCAAACGCAGGCGACCCAGGCTTGCAACATGCTCAACATCCTTCATAGTTATGCTCATCGTCATACTCTCCTCTATAAAGTCATGCTTATTATTATAACGTATTTGGGCAAGCAACAGCAATGTAAATGCCTCTTAAGTGCTGTTAAATTCAAAAAAAGCTGCCCGGCATCAGCAAATCTGATCCTTGGGCAGCTTTGTATATGATCTTTTATAATAAAATATTAGATCCAGGCCTTCAAATTAACCTGACGAATAAAATCGTCCCTGCTTTGCGGCTCTTTGGCTGAAGCATCTTCCTCAAGCTCCTCGTCGCCGCGCATAATATAATTGAATAATTGCTCATTGTAGGTCGCAAGCGCGTAATCGATCAGAAGCTCCTTCTCCACGCGATCCACTTCTTGCTGGATTAGCACCTCCTCCAGCTCAACATCCTCATCCGGGACCAGGAAGTTGCGATTCGCATTAGGCACTCGCAGCACATAGTCAAATACATTATCAGCATTGCGATCATACGCGATTATATATCCATACTCCCCGACCGGGAGATTTTGTTCAAATTGGTCAGCCACTATGACGACCTTCGATCCTAATTGCAGCATAGGCTCATCCCCCAAACTATCGTCGCTGATTGTCATTCTCTCTACTATGTCTACTATCCTACTAAAAAACAATCGTATTGTCCAATAGCCAAGCCTCTTATTTCGTCTTATTCTGGTATAGTTTTCATATCAATTAGACTGGCTGGAAGCATAAACTGTTCATTGGAAAGCAGCAGCTTTGCAAATTCTTCTTGGCTGTTATCACCCTGAAGCTCTTTAATAGCCGAAATGTCACGGTTAAGCCGTTCCATCTGTTGGTCAAGCCTGTTGGCATTATCTGAAGCTTCCTTCAATTCATTAATAAGCTCTATTGGCACAGACTGATTGTATTTATAGAAAATTTTATGCTCCAGGCTCGCCCAAAAGTCCATCGCTATCGTACGGATTTGGATTTCCACGCAAATATTTTCTTTCCCGTCTGACATGTAAACGGGCACTTCTACAAGCATGTGGAGACTGCGGTAACCATTAGGCTTTGGATTTTTAATGTAATCCTTTATTTCCAGCACCTTGAGATCAGATTGATTTTGCAGCATTTGGCAAATACGATATATGTCGGATATAAATGAGCAAGTAATGCGAAGACCAGCGATGTCCTTAATATTTTCCTTGATTTCTGGTATCGATAAAACCAGACCTTTTCTGCTTACCTTATTTATAATACTCTCCAGCGATTTCACTCGTGACTTTGTATGCTCTATCGGGTTGTAATCATGCAGCATATGAAATTCTTCTTTTAAAATTTCAATTTTAGTTTCAAGCTCGCTTAGCGCAAACTGATACAGCATCATAAAACGTGTAACTTCATCCTTTAATCGTTTGAATTGCTCTATGGGAAAACCATTCTTCATATTTAAAGCTCCTCACATGGATACAAAAGTTATAAAGCGGAATATTAATAAAATGTATTTTTCAAAATCAACTTTATATATCCATGATATTATGGAAAAGTAGCTAATGCAAATCGGCCAGATACGCTAGGATAAATGCTCCGCCGTCTTTTGGACAGGCGCATTTACTGGTGAATTATAAGAACAAGCTTATAGTGAAAACTTATAACGTCTTATAAATCAAAGAAGCTGCCCTTAAGGTTTCTATAACCTTAAGTAGCAGCCTCTTTGTTCTAATGATATGCGGTCGCTCTTACTGCTTAGCCTAGCTTCTCAATAGCACCTTGATTATCGGCAGAACGGATTTCCGCTTCGATGATTTCCAAGGATTTTACTGCGCTTTCAGGCGTACATACTGTATTCTCAGTATTATTATTGATTGTATCGATAAAGTAGCTGATTTCACGGTAGTAGCCCATGTCGCTGGATAGCTCAGCCATAAAGCCTTCTGCGCCTTCAGGATTTACTTTAACGCCCTTCTCGTCAAAAACAATATTGCCCTTCTCGAAGTTGACGCGGTAAGTCATTGAGAAGCCAAAATCGCCTTGCAGCGTCCAGTCAGCCTGTGCGTTGATTACTTTATTGTCTGGATAGAAATAGTTCGTTGATACCGTATCATAAGCGCTGCCTGGAATAACGTTGCGCGCAAGCGAAGATACGTGAGTAGGCATGCCGAACAGCCAGTTAATAACATCTGTATCGTGAACATGCATATCCACCATGCAGCCACCGCTTTGGGTGCCGTCAAGGAACCAGCCTTGCGGTGAAGCACCGCCTCTGAAGAAGTTACCGGAAACAACATTGCCGTAACGGCCATCTTCCACGCAGGACTTCAAATATTCATAGGCAGGCCAGAAGCGCAGGCACTGTCCGATCATTAGCTTGTTGCCTGTTTTCCTTGCTGTTTCTGCCATACGGCGGCCTTCTTCAGCCGATAGCGCGATCGGCTTCTCGCACAGCACATGCAGCCCTCTCTCAAGCATGCTGCAGGATACGTCCGCATGCAGTGGAGTAGGCAGAGCAAGGTCAACCATATCCAGCTCTTCATTATCAAGCATATCTTGAATATTGTCGTACAGATTATACGGCGTCAAATCGTAAACGGACTGTTCTGTCGCGATGTTGCCCCAAGTAGATCCGTGCTTGAGCTCTTCGATTCTTAAGTCGCAGATCGCAACCAATTGTACGTCTCTGCCTTCCTTCATCAAGCGAACATAGTTGTCAAAATGCATTCTGCCCATAAATCCAAAGCCGATTAGTCCTACTTTAATCATGTTATTATCCTCCCTGTGAGCTCCTAGTTTCGATTGGTGCGGCCAAGAATAGCATCCATGGCGCCGGAAGTGTTATAAATAATTTGATCGGTATGGTGCGCATAATTAGGAATCATCTCAGCGGTCACATAGTTGTTGTAGCCGATGCCTTTGAGCGCCTCTACAACAGCTGGATAATCCACATCGCCTGCAAGCAAGTCAACAAAGCCATGAAGACCGCCGGCAGTACGACGGTAATCTTTAAAGTGTACGCGCTTGATTCTGTGACCCAAAATGCTGATCCAATGCTCAGGGTAGCCGCTGTAAACCACGTTGCCCACGTCAAAATAAGAGCCTACAAAATCCGATTTATGTTCATCTATAAAATTACGCATCTCTAGCGGAGACAATAAAAATTTGTTCCAAACGTTCTCGATGCCAATTGAAACGCCTGCACTCTCTGCAAATGGAACGAGAGAATTGATCGCTTCATGGGCACGCTCATATGCGCGCTCATAATTCACCACGCTAGCACCTGGGATAAAGTCAACGCCTACTGCGCCCGGAATGACAAGAATAGCATCTACGCCTAGCGCTGCAGCGGTTTCAAGCTGCTTCTTGCATACATCAACAGCTTTGGAGCGGATGCTTGCATCATCACTTGTCATCGGATAATCCCAATACAAGCCTGTTGCCAATCCAGCAATCTCCAAATTAGCATCTTGTACGCGAGCGCGAATCTCTGCTATTTCTTGATCAGTTGCTTGCAGGCTAAGCTCTCCTGAGCCGTTCAAAGACAGCTCGATTCCATCAAAGCCTGCATCCTTTGCAAGAGCAATGCACTCTTTAATCGATTTGCCTTCTTTAAAGGACCAAATGTTAATTCCTTTTTTCATCACCTATCGCTCCTTCGTTACGTATTGAATACCAATGCTTAAATCATTGTTTAACTGTTTCCGTCATGTTGATCTGCGTTAAATTACATGTAATAATACTTATATTATAAGAATTTAATAGAAATATATTTAGGTAGAATAGATATTATTTGCACAATTCCGTTGAATTGTTTTCACAAAAGATACGTTGTACATCCTTTACTTGGGACGGGCCGTTTCTTAGCGAATAGCGACGATTGCCCGCCCTATTGGAGTTCATAGCATCGAATCCTTCTGAATACATGCGTTTGTCAGTTACTCATTCACACTCATTCCGCTAGCAGTGCGCCTAAACGATTGCTGTTCTGGATTTCGCAGACACTCATGCGCTGTTGGACCGTGAAATTACTTTTTTGGGGGGGCGTGGACACTCAATGCGCGTTAGATCACAATACTACTTTCTCGGGGGGTCGTGGACACTCGTTCCGCTAACTGTGCTCCTAAACGATTGCTGTTCTGGATTTCGCAGACACTCAATGCGCTGGTGGACCATGAAACTACTTTTTATGGGGTTCGTGGACACTCGTTCCGCTAGCTGTGCTCCTAAACGAATACTGTTCAGAATTTTCGCAGACACTCAATGCGCTGTTGGGCTGTGAAACTACTTTTTCGGGGGTTCGCGGACACTCGTTCCGCTATTGGGCCAAAAAACTACTTTTTCAGGTTTCCGCGGTCACTCGTTCCGCTATTTGCTCATTTTCCGTCTTTATTCATATGTTTTTTGCACAATAGCGGAACGTCTGTCACTTTCAACTAGCAATTAGGCCTTTTTCGGGGAAATAGCGGAACCTGTGTCCGAGTTACTGTCACATGATACGATCCACTCCCAGCTCGAAAGGAACATTCTAAACACGAGTAGTTTTAAATACTTCACGCTTGCTGTGCGCCAAAATTTCGTGAATGCACCATACGCTGGTGGACCATCCCGTAATCGTCGCATCATCATCGCGCAATCGCAGCGTCATCATCGCTTTCGTCATCGTCATCGTCACCATCAATAAAAAGGGAGGGAAAAGCGTGATTAATAACGAGCTGCAGTTTCCGCTACAGCGCAGAGCGCCGTTTCATGAGTGGTCGCCCAGCATTCATTATGCAAGGAGCCAGCGCATGCAAATGTCCAAGCTCCCGCCCAGAAGGCTGTATGATTTTGAACTGCTGTACGTGTATCAAGGGGAGGCCGCAACAACGATCAGGGGCAAGCGTTATGAGCTGACGGCAGGCCAACTAATTTTTCTGCCTTCGGGAGTGCTCCACCAGAATGAAGCGACGTCAGAAAACGAAACGCGGTTTATAGGGATTCATTTTGACTTTTTTGATGAGCTGGATATTCAAACAGAAGCGGATATGCTCGTTAATGAGGATAATGTTAATGAGAAGCAGTTTGCTGTGGAGGCTGTGTCAGATATTTTCCCGCCGCTGTCCAGCCAGCTTATCTATGTGCCGCCGCTGGCCTGCATTCAGCTTATGGAGCAGCTGGAGCATGAATTTACGATGAGGCCGCTCGGCTATGAGCTGGTGTGCAAAGCGTTAATGCTGCAAATATTAGCTTATTTGCTGCGCTTGCCGCTGAGCCGCTCTATTCAGCATGCTTCCCAGCATGATCTGAGGCTGCTTAAGCTCATGGAGGAAATTGAAGAGCAGCCGGGCTTGCCTTGGACGAATCAATCGATTGCCAAACGGATGAATTTGAGCACAGATCATGCTGCAAAGCTGTTCAAGCAGCTTGCCGGCATGCCCCCGAACAGCTTCATCCATGCGACAAGGCATCGCGAGGCACGCCGGCTGCTTAGAGAAACGAATATGTCGATTGAGCAAATAGGAGAGCAGCTTGGCTATTCCAGCATCCATTACTTCAGCAGGCTCTTTCGGCAGCATGAAGGCATTTCAGCGACGGAGTACAGAAAGCTGTCTCAAATTTTGTAGAATAATTACAAATTCTCAATTACGCTCATGAACACCTAACTTTCGCACCGCGCGCAGTTCTCAGCGCGCGGTGTTTCGCTGCATGACGGCGGTCGGTCGACCACTTAATTCGGCTTAGCTGTGCTCTTTAATAAGCTTTTGTTTAAGCTCCCAGGCTGCAATGCTTAAGCTGACTCGGAATTTTTCCGGATTGAGCTTGCGCAAATATTCTGGCCAGAATAACTGCTTCTGGCTTTTTTTATATTCTCTGATCTGCTCGAGCGCGGGCAGCTCATACACAAGCTCGCCCGCCTCGAATATCGGCTTCAGCAATGGAATTGCCTCGTAATTTTCCAAGTATTTATGAAAATAAGGATGAATCGGATCGAATAGCTTAATCCGCTCGCCAGCGATAATATCCCGCTCGTAATCAAGCGCCAAATAATCGCCCTCCGCCTTGCCGTTAGCTTTATTCACGATTCGATACAGCTGCTTGATGCCAGGGGTTGTCATCTTTTCCGGATTGCCGGAAATTTTAATGACCGGAACAAACTCGCCGCCCTTCTCACGCGCCACCAGCTTGTACACCCCGCCAAGCGAAGGCTGGTCTGCAGCTGTAATCAGCTGTGTGCCTACGCCCCATGAATCGATTTTGGCTCCCTGCGCCTTCAGCTCGGAAATGATGTTTTCATCAAGATCATTGGAAGCTACGATGGAAACATAAGACAAACCGGCTTCGTCAAGCATCCTGCGCGCTTGCTGCGAGAGATATGTCAGATCTCCGCTGTCAAGCCGAATTCCGTTCATCCTTTTCCCTTTCTGCTCAAGCAGCTTAGCCACTTTAATCGCATTAGGCACGCCGCTTCTGAGCGTATCATACGTATCGACCAGCAAGGTTACATGATCCGGCAATACCTCTGCGTACCTCATAAAAGCTTCTTCTTCCGTATCATGAGCCTGTACCCAGGCATGCGCATGGGTCCCCTTTACAGGTATGCCGAACATTTTGCCCGCAAGCATATTGGAGGTTGCATCAAAGCCGCTTAAATAAGCTGCTCTTGCTCCCCACAGCGCGGCATCGGCCTCCTGCGCCCTTCTTGTGCCGAACTCCATCAATACATCATTGCCAGCCGCTTGCTTGACACGAGATGCCTTCGTTGCAATCAAGGTTTGATAGTTTACAAAGTTAAGCAGCGCCGTTTCAATAAGCTGAGCTTCAAATATAGTAGCCTCGATGCGCAGCATAGGCTCATTCGCAAAAACAAACGTTCCTTCCTTTACCGCATGCAAATCGCCAGTAAAGCGGAATTGACGCAGCAGCTGCAAAAATTCCTCCTCATACTGCTCCTCCTGCTCTTTTAAAAAAGCGATTTCCGCATCACCGAAGCGAAGCTGTTGTATATAAGCAACGACGCGCTCCAAGCCAGCGAATACCGCATAGCCGTTACCAAAAGGAAGCTTCCGGAAAAAAATCTCGAACACGGCCCTGTCATTCATCGTACCCATCTTCCAATGCGCGTACATCATATTAATCTGATATTTATCTGTATGAAGCGTTAAATTAGGCCCTATCATATGCATTCTCATCCCTAACCTTATTATTTATGCTTAACCTCTGCACCAAGCGTATGTTCAAAATGAGTCAGCGCCCATTTATGCCCGTCCTCGTTGAACGAAGCTACTCCATCTTCATGCACGACAATTTTAAATCCTTTATTATAAGCGTCCACTGCAGTATGCAAAATACAAATATCGGTGCACACGCCTACTAAATGAATTTCGTTAATGTCTCTCATGCGAAGCTGCAGCTCCAAATCCGTTCCGCAAAAAGCGCTGTAGCGCGTTTTGTCCATCCAGTAGATGCTTTCTTTGTTCTGCTTGTATACTTCATCAAGCTTGCCGTATAGATCACGCCCGCTCGTGCCGCGGATATTATGCGGAGGAAACAGCTTATTCTCGGGATGAAGCACATCCCCTTCTTCATGCATATCAACCGCCATAACGACAAAATCCTTCTGATCCACAAACTGCTGAGTCAAATGCGCGATGCGCTCCTCCAGATCAATAGCAGGCTGTCCGCATGGCAGCTTTCCGTCAACAAAATCAACTGTGTAATCAATGACTAATAGAGCCTTCATTTGAAACACCTTCCTCTGCATTTTTTGGCCGGCGAAGTCTAGCCTTTTCTTAAGCTTCTCTTTATTAACAATACTACGAACAGCAGCAGCGGTAAAGCGAGCCCGCACACTCCTGTCACGATCGGCCATAGCGTTTGATCAAAATTAAGCAATAAGTTTATGTTGCGAGAAATAGTAACTGAAATCACAACAGTTGCAATTGCAGCAAAAAAATTGATGATCCAATGGTAAGTAACATTAAACAATTGAGACAACCCTGCTACTACGCAATAAAAATAAAAACAGACTCTAAAAAAGCTCGTTATAAACCAAGCGATAGCTATCGTTAGTTCAATTCGCTCCAAAATATTCGGTACGGCGATGCTTTTAGCCAATACAAAGCTAGGAAACACTTCATTTGAAGTAATAAATGGGCCCAGCACTAGTATTGTGAACAGCGTAGTGACAAATAAAATAAACCAGCCAATTAATATGCCTGTAAAATAAGCTTTGAACAGCTTTTTCTGCTCTTTTACTAATGGCATAACCATTATGTACATAACCCCCTCCATAAAAGGAAAGGAATAAAAGGTAAGGCTGCCTTGCAATACCGGTTTAAAGCCGTGCTCAAAAACGGGAAACAGGAAATCCAAATTAATGTTTGGGATCAGCATTATGAACATGATAATTAAAAAAAACATCGTAATTGGAATAAGCAGCTCGCCTATACGCGCAATCGCCTCTATTCCTAAATGCACCGCATATACAGCGACGAGCATAACGATGATATGTATAGCTTCAATAGGTGTCTCTGGCATAATTTGAGTGACCAGAAAATCGCCGACATTACGCAAGGACAAAGAATTAATAATAAGCGGAAAAGTAAGCAAATATACAGCAGCTAGTATTTTCCCCATCCATTTACCACAAGCGACTTGAAAAAGCTGCGTAAATGTATTGCCTGGATACAAATAGTACAGCCTGGTATAGAGAAGTATAAGCGGCACTGCTGCAACAAATGTTATTATGGCAGACATCCAGGCATCCTGCTTGGCATCCGTCCCCACCAGATGAGGGATGATTAATATCGTTGTACCGATAAGGCTCATAGTAACCAGAATAGAAAACTGTCTGTTTGGGATCATAATTTTGCTTTTCATCAGCTCAACCTCTCACTTATTGCTTAGTCTCCAACATCAACGATATCCGGATCCGTAATCGAACCTGTATCTTTAATCAGCACCTTTACTTCAATATCCAGATCCGCTGTCGCATATAATTGATCCCACCGGCCAGATATTTGCTGCCACTGTTTAGGGTTCGAGCGATGTATTTTAGCTCCAAACCCAAATAAATCAGACTTGAAGTCCATACGAATATGATTAATCAGATTTGTCATTTTTTGCTTGAGGTCAGCAGCCAGTTGCTTCTCCAATTGCTTCATCTGATTAGGGTTCGATAATTTGCTCATACAACTGGTCTCTTCAATATAAGCATCTACCTTGACGCTGATTCCTAGCTGCAAATTGTTGTTATCCATCTTACTTTTCAAGCTTGATTTACTTTTATCTATTAAATATGAAATAAAACCATTATCCGCAGTACATGGGACAACAAGATTAGAGAGCTTGACTTTCCCTGTCATTATATTAAACAGTATCGTCTCGTTTTCATTCAGCCACCCTTGCAGCTTATCGTCATGGAACACTGCCAAGCCTGAGAACTCAAATAATGTTGGCGGCACTGTCGATTTATATTGATCGATTTTCCCTGTTGCGCTATGCTTCCCTTTAATTTCAACAGCTGGCAATACAGCATCTTTGCCCTTTTCGGCCAATACACTAACGATGTCGTGTACCCTTACTGTTCTGGAAGAGGCAAATTGTTTTTCTGAGTTTTTTTGCGTATCATATAAAAAACTTGCAGACAGCTTTTCCAGCGGAACCAAATCGGTAAATGGATTCTGTCCGAAGCTGTCTTTAAGTACAATAATAGAAAAATCACTCCGTACATTTACTTTTCTGCGAAAGACATCCAACTCTTTTCTAACACCATCACGCGCAAGCCTTTCACTGATAACTAATATTCTAAAGTGTCCCAAAAATAATTGTCTGGGGCTTATTTTAGCTATACGCTGCATCGCTTCCGATATCGTTTTTCCTTTCTGGGTAAACACAGTAACCGGAGCGCTGCTTCCGCCCTTATTAGTAACTTCCTTTGTGTTTATTACCTGAAGGGAAACCTGATATTCACTATTTTTTTTATCGATAAATACACCGCTTACCAATGCATATTGACTCAGCTCCTTGCGGTCCCAGCAGCCGGTCAAAACAAAGAGGCATAATAATACAGCAACCAACCATACATATCTTCGCATTTTTTCATCCCTGTCCCTGATTGCTATTTCTTACGATTTCTTCTTCTCACAAGATTGCCCTTAGCAATAAACTTAGGTCTAAAAACCATTGACTTTAAAGAAGCTCTCCAAAATAAAGTGTCCTTTTGTCCCTGCGCATCAAATGGCGCAAACGGAGCCATGTAAGGAACGCCGAATGAGCGTAAGCTTACTAAATGCAGCAAGAGCGCAATCATTCCGAGAATAATACCGAATATGCCGAAGGAAGCTGCCAGCAAAATAAAGGGAAAGCGAAGCAAGCGTATCGATATGGCCATATCCGTTGACGGTATAACAAATGATGCAATAGCAGTAATCGATACAACGATCACGATAGCTGGCGATACGAAGCCTGCTTGAACAGCCGCAGTTCCAAGCACAATCGAACCGACAATCGACATCGCCTGCCCGATATTACGCGGCATCCGGATACTGGCTTCCCGCAAAATTTCAAATACAAGCTCCATCAGGATGGCTTCTATAAAAGCTGGAAAAGGCAAATCCTCACGTTGGGCAGCCAGACTTAAAAAAAGCTGCCTTGGAATCATCTCCGGATGGAATGAGCCTATAGCAACATAGGTTGCAGGGCCAAGCAGCCCTATAATATTGCCAATAAATCTCAGCAGACGTACAAGCGTACTAATATCTCGGCGATGATAGTAATCTTCAGCGGAGTGAAAAAAAGCTGCAAAAACAGCTGGAATAACCAAAACAAAAGGTGTTCCGTCTACAATTATCGCAATTTTACCTTCTAATAGTTCCGCCGATATAACATCAGGGCGCTCCGTATTGTACAGCGTCGGAAAAGGCGTCCATTTTTGATCCTCAATAAACTCTTCTATATACCCGCTTTCTAATATGCTGTCTGTATCAATTTTGTTGAGACGAGTACGCAGCTCTTCAATGACTGCATCATCTGCAATTCCTTTTATGTACATGATGGACACGTTAGTCTGAGTTACCCGGCCTATTACAAAGTTTTCCATCCACAAGTCCGGCGACTTTATTTTTCTGCGGATAAGAGCGGTATTCGTCCGCAGATTTTCCGTAAAGCCTTGCTTCGGGCCGCGAATAACCGTCTCAGAGGTTGGCTCATCAATGGCGCGCTCCTTCCAGCCAGTTGCACTGATTGCAAGTGCTTTATTATAGTTATCGATGAGAAAAATGACATTGCCGGAAAATAGAAGCGAAAACAATTGCCCGTAATTCAAAACATCGGATTGAACATGGATCGAAGCAAGCAAAGATTCCTTGGCATACCAATAAAACTGCTCGCTGCTTTTGATATGTACAATGGCTTGTTCTGAAACATCGTACATCAGCGATTCCATAATAAAGTCATTAGCTGCTACAGAATCCACAAGTCCATCAATATATACAAGCGCAACACGCGTTTTTCTCATTAATGCAGGCCGGCATTCTCTTATAACAACGTCAGGACTGTTGCCCAGCCTTTGTTGAATTTGATCCAAATTGACCGTTAAACTTTTTTTAAGCAGCAGCTTGCTAAAATCTTCATTTGCTTCCAAACTCGCACCTCTTTTCACCTGCTCTGCTTAAATTTCCCTTTTGTGGTGAAATCATTCATATAAGCAGCGTGGTCGGCGCATTTACCGGACAAGGATAAACGGCTCCGCCGTCCTTTGGACAGGCGCGTTTACCGATGAAATATAGGAACATATATTAAGTGAAAACTTATACTTTCCTATAGTTTCAAAAAAAACTTGCCCCACGGACACAGCATACCAGCTGCACCTACAGGGCAAGTTCTTTTATTGCAATATTGATTAAGCTTCTGCTTCTCTGCCTAGGAAGCGCCAGAAATTGCGATTAAGCAGATCATCGAAATCACGCTTCATCTCATCCTCCGTTACGCCCCAGCCGCTGCGATGCAGTCGCTCGTACTTATCGGCTATCACATTGCCGATAATGGTACGGGAATGATCCCATTTGTATATAAGCTGCTCGAACACGCGGCAATCGGAATGCTGTGGAATCATAGAGGTTCCCAGCAATTCTACACGGAAGCGCGTCATTTCCTCCACCATCGATTCAATATGAAGGAACCACCAGCAGCCGAATATCATCAGGTTGCGGAATTTACGCGCCAATACTGTGAGCTCATGCTGATTTTCTCTTGCCAGCATCGTAATCAAAAATTTCTGATTCGGGTACTTGCGGCATAGCGCTTCAACCGCTGACACATCAGAGCGCATGCTCATATCGCCGGCAAGGCGAAGCTCCGGATTTACTTTTCTGCGGACACCGATCATAAGCGCGAACGGAATGTTAAGCTGCTGGCATACAGGCACCATAACATCATCGATCATACGGCTGCGATGATCCTCTGCAGGATACTGGAAGTCTCCAGTCATGGATACCGCCAAGTACAGTGCATCCATACGCTCTATCCATTCGGCCAGGAAGCGGCGCGTTTCCTGCTTCGTGCGCTCTGTCCACTCTGCTTCGACATCATAGCCAAGCTCAACCAAGCTGTTGACGGCGTTCGGCCAATCATTAAGCAGACCGTCCACGCGAAGCGCTGCATAGAAGCGATCATCCTTTTTGCCGTTGCCCTCCAGCCATACTTTACGCTCAACAGGATCAAACGGATCATTCGTCATAACGATTTTCTTAACCTTCGCCAGCTCCATAATCATATCTACCTGCTGCTCAGTCGTCCGGCTCTCGAAAGCTTGGCGGTAATCATCCAAGTTGCGAGAAGATACATCAAGCCCCATACGGTGCAATACCGTAATAAAGCCAGACGCCGCTTCGCTGACCGGCGAATGTTCAATGAACAGCTTCTGCCATATCCAGTCTGCCTGCTCGCGCTTGGTCATAGACCAGAACTGATCGTATTCCTCCGTTGACCAGCGGAAGGATTCAGATATCAAATAATGATACGTCAATAGCTCGTCAATTCCCCAAAGCAGCAGCTCGCCAAATTCCGGAGCGTATAGATGGGTATGCATATCGGTTACTGGCGTTGTCTGCGCCAAGCGGACTGCCGTTTCTCTAATATTTCCAAAAGGTATAAATGCTGACATAGCCTGATCTCCTTATCACTATTTATTTATTCCATTCAAAATGGAAGCTGCCTTCCTTGTCCAATCGCTCGAAGGTGTGAGCACCGAAGAAATCACGCTGCGCCTGCAGCAAATTCGCAGGAAGATATTCCGTGCGATACGCATCAAAGTAAGACAGCGCTGCTGCAAAAGCTGGAATTGTAATGCCGCTTAGCGCTGCGATCGACACAACCTCGCGCCAAGCGCTCTGATATTCATTCACAATACCTCGGAAATAATCATCCACCAGCAAATTTGGAAGCGCTGCGTCCTTCTCGAACGCTGCTTTGATTTTATCTAGAAACTGAGCCCGGATAATGCAGCCGCCGCGGAAAATCATCGCAATATTGCCGCACTTCAAATCCCAGTTGTATTGATCGGATGCTTGCTTCATTTGAGCAAAGCCTTGCGCATAGGAGCAAATTTTGCTTGCATACAGCGCCTTGCGGACCAGCTCGATAAATTGCTTGCGGTCGCCCTTATAGATTGGGCTTGGCTTATCAAAAAGCTTGGCAGCATGCTTGCGCTCATCGCCAAGTGAGGATAAGAAGCGCATAAATACAGACTCTGTTATTACCGGAAGCGGTACGCCTAAATCAAGCGCATTTTGTGAAGTCCACTTACCAGTCCCTTTTTGTCCAGCAGAATCCTTAATGACTTCAACCATAGGCTTGCCCGTTTCTGGATCAACCTTGGTGAAGATTTGCTCTGTAATTTCAATCAGGTAGCTGTTCAGCTCGCCCTCGTTCCACTCCTTGAATATGCTGTGCAGCTCATCCGCCTCTGCGCCAATGATTTCTTTTAGCAAATGGTACGCTTCGCAAATCAGCTGCATATCGCCATACTCGATGCCGTTATGCACCATTTTTACGTAATGGCCAGCTCCGCCTGGACCGATATACGTGCAGCATGCATCGCCGTCTACTTTTGCAGAAATGGCGGTCAGGAACGGTTCAACATGCGCGTAAGCTTCCTTTGTGCCGCCAGGCATAATCGCAGGTCCCTCCAAAGCACCCTGCTCTCCGCCAGATACGCCAGAGCCGACAAACTCGATGCCATAGCTTTCCAGCTCGATCGTTCTGCGCTCTGTATCCATAAAATAGGCATTGCCGCCATCAATAATAATATCCTGCTTGTCCAGCAAAGGAATAAGCTGCTCGATTGTCGCATCTGTCGCTTTGCCTGCCTGCACCATCAGTAAAATTTTACGCGGCTTCTCCAGCGCAGCTACAAAATCAGCCAGCTGCTCATAGCCATATAACTGACGGCCTTTCGCTTCCTCCATCAGCTCAGCTGTTTTACTATAAGAACGGTTGTATACCGCTACCTGAAATCCACGGCTCTCCAAATTGAGCGCCAAATTTTTGCCCATTACCGCAAGACCGATTACACCGATTTGCTGCTTGCTCATTGCACAAATCTCCCTTTCCTGTCGAGCCTCATAACAACGTTGTTATAAAGCTGCAAAAAAATATATTTATTTGCAAGGATAAACGGCTTCCGCCGTCCTTGGACGAGCGCGTTTACCGATGAAATATAAGAACAGTTAAGAACCCATTAAATAGTCATTGCTCCATAGCCGCCATCCACACGCAGGAAGCTGCCTGTTACGAAGGAGGAAGCTTGCTTGGATGCCAGGAACACAACTGCGCCCTTCAATTCATCCGGATTGCCGAAACGATTCATTGGCGTATGACGCATAATCGATTCAATACGGTCCGGCGAAAGAATTTTCTTGTTTTGCTCTGCCGGGAAAAAGCCCGGAATAATTGCATTTACTCGCACACCCTCTTGCGCAAATTCACGCGCTAAAAACTGGGTAACGCTATTGACGCCTGCTTTGGACGCCGAATAAGTAAACACTCTGGACAGCGGCGTAGTAGAGGAAACAGATGAAATGTTAATGATGGAGCCGCCATTCCCCTGCTCGATCATTTTCTTTCCAAACACTTGGCTTGCGAGCACAATGCTCTTCAAATTGACATCCATAATGCGGTCCCATTCTTCCATCTCAAGCTCAAAAAATGGCGTTGAGCTATTGGTGCCAGATGCATTCACAAGAGTATCCACTGAACCGCCCCATGCCAATACATCAGCAAGCAGCTTTTCCAAATCTTCCTTCTTGGAAGCATCCGCCTGAAATGCAGCTGCAGTGCCGCCTCCAGCTTCAATTTGCTGAACAACTGCATTTGCTTTCTCCATATTACGTCCTACTACTGCTACCTTGGAGCCTGCCTCCGCCAGCGCTGCTGACATGGCACCGCCTAATACACCGTTGCCGCCAATCACAACGGATACTGTATTTTGCAAATTAAACATCGTATTCCCTCCATTTTTAACAACGTTGTTATTTAACTATAGCGAATTTCTATTCTTCTGTCTACCGTCATTTTTGGGCTGCAATCATTAAAAAAATAGGCCGTCTTAATTCATCCTTCATCCCTGCAATCGTGCTGAGCATTTCCTCGGATGGCTTCGGTTCCGCAATCTGCTTAATCTCAAAGCCGGCTCGAATAAGAGTGTTCATATAGGTCGCTGCCGTCCGGTGATACTTCATAACATCATTGCCGAGAAATGAGGTTTCTCTTAAGCCTTCGGCATGATAATGATCAACCGGCCAGTGCATTATTTCTCCCTTGTCATCATAATGCCAATCCTGCGCAGCAAGTGCAGTAAATACAGGATGCTCTACCGAAAAAATAAACGTACCTTCTGCAGAGAGCATAGCGTATACCTTTTGAACGGTTTCATCGAAGGATTCCACATAGTGCAAGGCAAGCGAGCTAATTACGACATCGAATTGCCCATTTTCAAAATCAACATCCTCTATAGCTTGCTGCAAGTACTTAATTTGCGGATCATCGGTCATTTCTCTAGCTTTGTTCAGCATATTCGCAGAAATATCAACACCGGTTACTGAGCTGGCCTGCTGATCGCGCGCATAGCGGCAATGCCAGCCAAATCCGCAGCCAAGATCCAACACTCTTTTTCCTTTCAGCTCAGGAAGCATAGCTTTTAACTCATGCCATTCCCCTGCAGCGCTTAAGCCGCTGATCGAGCGAGGCATCATACTGTATTGTTCAAAAAAAGCGGCATTATCATATTTGTTTTGTTTCATCGTCATTAACGCCTTCCTGTAAGTTATAGGTTTGGATAATTATTTATATTTATTTCAACACTTCTTTTAAAAAACCTGCATTTTTAAGCGAATAGTCAGCACAGCTGCGGCCAGATGTTCAATCCTTTTTCATAAGATGCAGCTAGCCTAATTACTTTTTATACATTATACTATAATATATATTAAAAAGTTGGGAGAGATCATATTGCAATCGGATGAAACAATGTCATTTACAGATATTACGATTATAGGCGGCGGACCTGCAGGCATGTTCGCTGCTTTCTATGCCGGGATGCGTCAGGCCAGCGTGAAAATTATTGACAGCATGCCGCAGCTTGGCGGACAGCCTATCGCGCTTTATCCCGAAAAATATATATATGATGTAGCTGGTTTTCCTAGAGTAACAGCAGCACAGCTGACTGCTAATCTAATTGAACAAATGAGTTTGTTTCCTGTCGAGGTATGCTTGGAGGAAAAGGTACAAAACGTTATTAAGCATGATGAGCGCCATTTCGAGATTGTGACAGATAAAGCTGTCCACTATAGCAAAGCAATTATTATAACTGCTGGCGTCGGCGCTTTCGAACCGCGGCGTTTGGAGCTGGAGCATGCTGAACGTTTTGAGAAAGAAGCCAATCTTCATTATTTTATCAATGATCTGAATCAATTTGCGGGTAAGCAAGTCGTTATTAATGGTGGCGGAGATTCCGCAGTAGATTGGGCGCTAATGCTCGAGCCTATTGCAGAAGCGGTGACGCTGATCCACAGGCGCGATAAATTCCGTGCGCACGAGCATAGTGTGGAGAAATTGATGGCTTCCAAGGTTAATGTCGTAACACCAGCTGAAATTACAGAGCTGCATGGAAATGATCAAATCGAGGAAATAACTATTACTTTCGCGAAGTCAGGCGAGCAAAGAAAAATAACCTGTGACGCGCTTATCGTAAACTTCGGATTTATTTCCTCACTTGGCCCTATTGCAGAGTGGGGGCTTGAGGTGCAAAGCAACTCCATCGCGGTCGATACACGAATGGAAACGAATATCCCTGGCATCTTCGCTGCTGGCGATATTACGGCTTACCCAGGCAAAGTCAAGCTAATTGCTGTAGGATTCGGCGAGGCGCCAACTGCCATTAACAACGCCAAAGTGTATATCGATCCAACAGCCAAGCTTTCACCAGGACATAGCAGCAATATGAAGCTGTAGCCACAAGGATTAGCGGCTTCCGCCGTATGAATATGATTCGTGATTCGTGTGTGCAAACTTATTAACCCCTTTTATTAATAAAAAACAGTGAGCAATCTTCATGATCGCATCACTGTTTTTTCTCTTTTCTTGCTTTAATGGAATAGGTACAGCGCTGTCCGCCATCCGCAAGGCAGTCTGTTCTGGTCACTTCTGCATCACCAAGCAGTGATCGGAACATTTTTAGCTCGCACTGGCATGCATGCTTATATTTGCCGGCTACCTGCTTAATAGGACAATTATGCTCTTTTAATAAATACTCTTCCTCATTAATTTGCTCCAGCTCTACCATATAACCGTTCTCATTTTGAATACTGGCAAGCAGCGCAACACGCTCAGCAATATCCTTCCCTTGCATGCTCGTATCATATTTTTTAATCAGCTTGTCTTTACGGCCCTCAAACAGCTTCTCTACCGCTTCTTCGCCAAAATAATCCTCCAGCTCATGAAGCAGCTCCAAAGTCAAGGTATGATATTTATTAGGAAAAAAACCGCTCGCTTGCTCTGTTAATTCATACACAGCCGTCGGTCTGCCCATAGATTGCCTGATTGTTTGTGAAGTAATCAAATTATCGCGCTCCAAAGACTGGATATGGCGCCTGACAGCCATAATCGTTATGCCCAGCTCTTCCGTAAGCTCCTTCGTGCTTAGCGCGCCTTTCGTTTTTAGAAGATGAAGAATATATTCTCTTGTTGAAAGCTCACCCTGATCCGAATTCGCCATGTGCGATCACCATCCACATCTTTCATTAAAAGCTTTAAAATAATTATTATATTACAATCATACCATGTTTAAAATTTGAATGCGGATGTAAATAATTCATTTCATTTTTCTATAAATAAAAATTAACATGACAAATATTAGCCACGGCAAAATATAGGCTGTAATCCACTCAAAAACGGATCTTAAAAACTCCCAGCCTTCATTCATTTGAGCACCATAAAAACCTACGTAAATAATGAAAAGAAACAACATGCCATACGCTAATAAAAAGCTTCTTTTGCCAAACATGTACTCCCTCCACCTGCTTTATCGTTAAAATCTATGAACCATCATTTCTTCTTGCGCTTGCTGTTAGCCTTTTCTATGTTGGCGGCAGCTCTATATTTTACAATTCTGCTTATAAGATCGTGGGGCATTGGAGCATGGATTGGAAACTGCAGCGTCCCCTTCGATTTATGATAAGGCTTGACCTCTTCTTGAAAAGCTTCAATACCGCTTGGTGCGGGATAAAAACCGATATGATTTTTGAACGCGGCAAAATGAACCAGATTACCGTGCAGCTCGAAGGTAGGCATCTGATAGCTGATCTTCTCCTTGGCTTCTGGCACTGCCTCATGTATAACTTGGCGTATAGCTTGAAGAATTGCTTGAATATCCGGGTGGAATGCTGCAATATATTCATCGATGGAGTCAAATGTGATTTTATTATTATTCATACTATCAACTCTCCTCGTTCAAGCTTGACTTGTATGATCTATTATAACATATGAACTTCACTACTTTGGTTGTTGTTACAGCTCAAAAAAAGTAGTTTGAGGATGCACCGGGCGATTGTGTATGATTTTTCATATACATTTGTAGTTTTCGAGGTATTTTAGCGCAATGTATATGAAATTTCATATACAATTTGCCGTTTTGACGTGGCGCCGGGCGATTGTGTATGATTTTTCATATACATTTGTAGTTTTCGAGGTATTTTAG
>NZ_JBOZWO010000038.1:0-58396 GCF_050864975.1 Paenibacillus sp. GXUN7292
GAATCGGTCAGACGTTCCG
Source organism: Paenibacillus sp. GXUN7292 (assembly GCF_050864975.1). Taxonomy (NCBI): domain Bacteria; kingdom Bacillati; phylum Bacillota; class Bacilli; order Caryophanales; family Paenibacillaceae; genus Paenibacillus; species Paenibacillus sp. GXUN7292. The sequence goes on from NZ_JBOZWO010000038.1 coordinate 20, forward strand.
TTAATACGCTCGAAATCGTAGTTTTGAGGCGGCAAAGTGACAGACGTTCCGTTATTGATCCATAAATCGCAGAAAGTAACCATTTGGAGCCGTATAGCGGAATGCGTGACCGCGAAACGAAGAAAATGGCGGTTTTTAGGCAAATAACGGAACGTGTGACCATGTCCATTCCTTGCGAGCAACATTTGTTAAGTAAAAGAAAAAAGGTAACGGAGAGCAAGATTGGGACTGGAGAAGCGGCAGCGTCCGCCTTTGTAGGCCAATTTAACCATTACAGGTTTCATAGGTGCTTAGGTGCCAAAAAATTGGCGTACAACAGCGGTCGGAAGCCCAAACTTGAACGCAGTGTCACCTCTTCTACTGCTTGTTGCATCATCCATCCTGCATTGACAATCTCGTCAGTTTCGTTAGTTACCGTTGTTCGGTCGTATACGGTTGAATTTAAAAAGAAATATTTTCAAATATACGCAGGAACAATTGGAAAAGCAAAGAATATTTAACGTGTGTTGGGACTAGAGGGTAACTACCGACAAAACAATGAGTGATTTGGGGGATGTAAATATGAGTTCTAACGGTGAAAATTTAATTGAAAAGTATGACGAGAATATGAAGGCAAGTAAAGTTGAGAGCGGCAGCATACGCTGGTATTCGCCATTAGAGGAGCCGTTCTATGTTGCTGGCTTTGCATGGCGGGAGCAGGATCATGTATATCGCAGACTGCCTGTCCGCCCTTCGCATAAATTGCCGGAGGCGGTTGATTTTTTGGCGGGCAATACAGCCGGCGGACAAATCAAGTTTCAGTCTACCACCAGTCATTTATCGATTCGTGTGAAGCTGAATGAAAGAGCTAATATGACGCATATGCCTGCAACGGGACAGTGCGGGTTTGATTGTTATGTTGAGGCAGAGGGTGAGTTTATATTTAGCGGTGTATCAAAGTATCCTGTTCAAGATTCGGAGTATGAAACGGTTTTATTTAGCAATTATGGCACTGAGCTTAAAAACATCGTCCTGCATTTTCCGCTCTATATGGGTGTGGAGGAAGTGTTTATCGGGTTAGATGAAGAAGCGGTATTAACTGCGCCGCCTGCTTATTTGTCTCAGGAGAAAGTTATTATTTACGGTACTTCGATTACGCAAGGCGGCTGTGCCGCGCGCCCGGGCATGGCCTATACCAATATATTAAGCAGGCGCATACCGCTTGAATTTATTAATCTAGGGTTTTCGGGAAGCGGCAAGGGAGAGCCTGAGCTTGCGCATAATATCGCGGAGATTGAAAATCCCGCTTTGCTGGTGCTGGATTATGAAGCGAACAGTTTGGGGCTAGATATGCTGAAAAATACAATGCCGGAATTTGTACGGATTTACAGGGAAAAGCATCCTGACACCCCTATTTTAGTAGTATCAAAAATTGCTTATGCACAGGAAGTGTTCAATCCCGTAATGAGGGAAGAAGCTTTACAAAGAAGAGCTTTCCAGGAGGGCTTTGTGCAGCAATGCAGGCAAAAGGGAGACCAGGCGATTTATTTCTTTGACGGCTCGCAGCTGCTTGGAGACACAGCCTTTCATGAATGCACAGTTGACGGCGTCCACCCGACGGATTTGGGCTTTTTGCGAATGGCTGACGGTTTAACACCTATATTCAGGCAGCTTCTTCAAATTGTTGATTGAGCTTGAAGATTGACAAGAGGAAAGAAATAAGGAAAGAAGAAGGAAAGAAAGAAGGATAGAAAGAAGGTGAGAAAAAAGGAAAGAAGGAAGGGGCGTTCCGCTATGGCTCGCCATGCAGCAGCGATATAGCGTGGAAAGCAAAATAGCGGAACGAACCTTGAAACGGCATTTCCTAGGCTAAGGACGCGCCTTTCCAAAGGACGGCGGAGCCATTTATCCTTATAAGGCATTCAATTAGCGGATTCAATTAGCGGTAACCCAGTAAGTATGATTAGCTTTTAAATAGGACTGCCACTCTGCCGGAGGCTGTTTGTCGCAAATAATATAGTCGATCGCGTTTAAATCGGAAATTTTATAATAATCACGCACGCCAATTTTGGAATGGTCGGCTACAACGTAGCTATTTTTAGCCATCGCAATAATGCGGCTGGACAGTGTCGCCTTGGCAGCATCAAGGCTCGTAATGCCATGGTCCATGGTGATTCCGTCAATTGAAATAAAGGCTTTGTCCACATAGAAATTTTCAAGCATTTTTTCTGAAAACGTTCCGCATACCCGCTGATGGAGCGAGTTTACCTCTCCGCCCAAAAATATGATTTTGCCCGTAAATGCTTGCTGCTTCTCATATCTCATTAATAAATTGATAATAGAAAAGGAATTGGTTACGATCGTTAATGCCGGAATGCTGAGCAAATGAGGGATGATTTGCAGCGTAGTGCTGCCTTCGTCGATAAAAATAAATTCATTGGACTTAATCAGCTCGGCCGCTTTTTTGCCGATGACCGACTTTTCCGCTATATGCTGCGTTTCTCTTTCCGTGTAAGCCGGCTCTATTTTGCCATAAGAAACTTTGATCGCACCGCCATACACCTTTTTCAGCTTGCCCTGCGCTTCAAGCTCGTTTAAGTATCTTCTAATCGTTTCCCGCGAAACATCAAAAGTGTCTGCCAAATGATCAACAGTCACTTTTTCATGCGCTTCGATAAGCTCCAATATATGTTTTTTCCGTTCTTCGCCTACTAGAGACATTGAAGTGAACCTCCTTGCGGCATCGGCCTTTTAATCTTCCCAGACACTATCCATTAAGCTTTTCATATGCTTGCTGCGCTCCGCTGTTGCCTCAGCGTCTACCTGCCATACGCCATCAACAAGCGTGACGACGTCGCCCTCTTTGGCAGCAGAATCGACGAAAGATTTATTTACGCTGCTCGTTGCGCCACCTATCTCAATTACAGCAAAGTTGCCTTCGAAGCGATCTATAATGCCTTTCATGGTCCATTCCCCCGTTATTGTGGTGTGAAGCTCGTTTTGGCGGAAGCTTTCAAATTATCATAGGACACATCAATAGTGCCCTGTACGGTAAAATCCTTGGTTGCCCTGCCTATGCGAAAGGAAATTTCCGCATGCCCTTTGCCATCTGTTATGCCTTCATAGCTGGAGGTTGTCGATTTGTAACCTAGCGTAAGCTCTGCTTTTGCTCCTTTGACGGGCTTGCCATTTTCATCCGTTACGGTAACGGTCACTGTGACGAGCGAGTTTTGCGCTGGTTTTGCGTTATCTATTTTCGTTTTGGCTGTAATCTGCTTTTCCTTTTGCGGCGCTGGTGAAGGTGTTGCGGCTGTTTGCCCCGACGGTGCAGACGGCTTGGCGCTAGGCGGCAGCTTCGTTGCATTTGGAAGTGTGGAAGGCTTGCTTGCAGTCGAAATTATTTTACCGTCTGAAGTGAAAATAATATGTCCCTGCAGGTCATTCCGGTACACTTTGACGTTGTGGCGCTTCAGTCTATCCAGTACATTGCTGGCAGGATGCCCGTATTTATTATCTTTGCCGGATTGGATAACAGCGTACTTTGGATTTACAGCCTTTAAAAAGGGTTCACTTGTTGAGGTTTTAGACCCGTGATGACTGACGAGCAGCACATCTGCCTGCAGGCTAGCGCCTGTCTTTAGCATATCTGCTTCGCTTTTGCTCTCTGCATCTCCTGTCAGCAGAAAGCTCGTATCACCATAGACCAGACGCAGGACGGCACTCATTTCATTCGTATCCGTATACGCTTCGATGGGCGCGATCATTTCTGCCTCCACTTTTTCTTCCCAATCGAGTACAACGCCGGCCTTAGCTGTTGTCACTTTCAAATTTTTCTTTTTTACAGCCAACAGCACATCCTCGAATGTTTTCGTATTGGCTTGCACCTTTGGCATGTATATTTTTCCGATATCAAAATGATGAATGACGGCATCCAGCCCGCCAATATGATCGGCATCGGGATGAGTACCAATTAGAATATCTATTTTTTTAATTTGCTGCTTTTTCAAATAATCGACAATATAAGCTTCCTTATCATTATTGCCGGCATCGATCAGCATCGTTTTGCCTGTTGGTCCAATTAATAGCTGTGATGCGCCTTGGCCAACATCGATAAAATGAACAATGAGCTTGCCGCTATTTTTTCCAGATGATGTCGTGACCTCACCCGGCTTCGCAGGCGCTTCTCCCCCGTTTTGCGGGTCGTTCTTGCTGCTCTCAGCGGAATTATGGTCAGTCGGCCCGGCTGATTGGCCTGCGATATCGCTTGGCTTCTCTGTATGTATAGGTATGCTGCTGCCCGGCGCTTGGCCGTCAACCGCAATCGGCTTGGCGCCGCATGCGCTAAGTAACATGATTGCTGAAAGCATAAATAAAATCGGTCGAAACCATTTCCAGTTCATAAACTCATCTCCTCCATGAAAGATTACATGAAAGAGGTGAAAAAATAAAGGGGAATAGTCATAAAAACAGCTTCCAAAGCCTACATTGGCATTGGAAGCTGTTTGCTTGAAGGCGGAATAGCTGCTAATAAGCTTGAGCGGCTTACGGAATGTATGGCATCACATATTCGATGGGTACCGCAAGTCCGACATTGTTGCTCTTTCCGTTTATTTTTATTTTTGAAGTAGCAAATACAACTCCAATGACCTGGCCCTCCTCATTAATGACAGGGCTGCCGCTGTTTCCTTTGTAGATTGGAGCATCGATCATCATAACCGGCTGCGTCCAGTCCTGCAGCCCGGTGTAACCTGTTACAGCTCCCTCGTTGGCAATGAAACGGAAGAAGAGCGGATTGCCGATCACATAAATATGGGCTCCCAGCTTGCTTTCCATTTGCGCATCCGCTGCCAGCGGAAGTGCCGGAAGATCCAGCGGATCGCTGGATACGACTTGCAGCACGGCCGTATCGATAGCGGCATCGCTCGCTATTACTTTCGCATTAAACGTTTTGCCATTAGAAAAGGAGACGATATGAGAACGGGCATTGCTGATTACATGCTCATTCGTTACGATGACGCCGCTTGGTGATATATTAAAGCCAGTCCCCTTGCTATCGCCTGACTTTATAACTACGACTGCTTTTTTATACTGCTGTATATGTGCATCGCTTGATAAAATATTGTTTTTAATTAAAAATTGAATGGAGCTTAAGTTATAAACCTGAGGCCAGAAGGCGAGTATATTGCCTACCAGGGCAAGCGCGATGCCAATCATAATCATTTTGCTGATCCAGCGCGATCGTTGCTTGCTCACCTCCGCCAGCTGCTCATCCTCTTCACTGTCTTCATATAAACTAGGGTCCTCGGGATCAAACTCCTCGAACAGGTCGTTATCGGTTTCACGCTGCTTCGTAATGCTTTTCCCCTCCAAACTAGTTTCGTATATTAATAGAAGCATTTTTCCTATTATAGCAAAATTTTAATAACTATCAGCAATTATCGCAGTTTACAATAGATTTACAAACCGAAATGCAAGAAACAGCTAAAATAGAAGCTAAAAAGGTAAAGCGGGTGGCGTTTTTGTTAAAGCTCATGCAGTTGTTTTGGATATCGTTTAAGCTGGGCTGTACTTCATTTGGAGGTCCTACAGCACATTTAGGCTATTTTTATAATGAATACGTTAATAGAAGGAAGTGGCTGACAGAGCAACAATATGCCGAGCTTGTCGCACTGGGCCAATTTTTGCCCGGACCGGCCTCCAGCCAGGTTGGCATGGGAATCGGGCTGCTGCGCGGAGGTATGCTGGGAAGCGTCGCCTCCTTTATTGGCTTTACGCTGCCGTCTGTACTGCTGCTTGTATGCTTTGCGATATTTTATTTGAGCTCGGATGCTGAATTTGGCTGGCTGCACGGCTTGAAGCTTGTTGCGGTGGCAATTGTGCTTCAAGCGATTATCGATATGTCGCGCAAGCTGCTGTCTTCCTGGATGCATATAGCTATTGCGGCAGTCAGCTTAGCGGCGATCCTTTTATGGCCGAATCCCTTTGTCCAAATTATCGTTATTGCGGCTGCGGCCATAATTGGCCGGGTGCTGCTCTCCAAGCCGGGGATTGCCGCAGGGGCGGTAAAAAGCGAAGCGGATTTGCTCCAAAATACGGCAGTACGTTCAGTACAGCTGTCCAAAAAGACAGGAGCGGCGCTGCTGACGTTCTTCCTGACACTTCTTATTCTGCTACCTATACTGGCAAGAGGGCTGCCATATGAATGGATCGGTATGTTTGAAAAGTTTTATCGCGCTGGCGCTCTCGTATTTGGCGGGGGGCATGTTGTATTGCCGCTGCTGGAAAGCGAATTTGTACAAAGCGGGTTCATTAATGCTGAAGATTTTATTGCAGGTTATGGCATGACGCAAGCTATGCCGGGCCCGTTGTTTACTTTTGCCTCTTACATTGGCTATTTGACAGATGGCTGGTTTGGAGCAGTGCTCGCGACAATTGCTATTTTTTTGCCCGCGTTTTTGCTTATGATTGGCGCCATGCCGTTCTGGATGGAGCTTAGCCGCAACCGCCATGCCAGAAGCGCTATACAAGGCATTAATGCTGCGGTTATCGGCATACTAGCCGCTGCTTTTGTCAAACCGATCGCGATGGAGTCCATTCGCAGCTGGTTTGATGCGATCGCTGCAATTCTGTTATTCCTATTATTAATCAGGTGGAAAATAAAGCCGTACTGGCTCGTTATCATAGGGCTTCTTATTGGTTTGGCTAAACCATAAGAAGCATTCAAGGGGAAGCGCTTATAGTAAGATGTGAAAAGATGATATACTAAGAAAATCAATAAGAGGTAAATAGGAGGAGGCGTACGGTGGATATTAAACAATTTCAATACGGGATTAATCTGCAGGCAGAAGCTTGCCAAGTGATTGACCGTTATGCGCTTCAAGTATCCGAGGAGCAATACCTAGCATTCAAACAGCAATTTTTGAGTGATCAGACTACTTTTTATGAAGCCATCAAGCAGCAAAGCGGCTATCGCCAGTTTTTGCTTTATTTTTTTGTCCGGCTGGCTGTTGATGCCTACGAAGAGTATAAGCTGCGTGAAATTGCGGATAGTGTATATTGGGATACCTTTTCCGATATTGCGATCTGGTGCCGTACATGCGAGAGAAACTTTGGCGAAAGCGGGATCAACGAGTATGGCTGGCTGAAGGAGCATGTTCAGCTTCGTTTGTTCAAGCTGGGCAGATTGCAGTTTCAACCTATTGCGCTGGACAGCAGCATAGAGGCTGAGGACAGAGTGCTGCCAGAAGGGCAGCTAGTGCTCAATGTTCATATTCCAGAGGGGGAGCCGCTTGATGAGCAGCGTGTCAAGCAGTCGTTCGAGCAGGCGCGCGCATTTTTCCGAGGCATACCGCCCATATTTGTTTGCCGCTCCTGGCTGCTTGATCCTAAACTTACCCATATTTTGAAGCCTGAATCCAATATTATAGCTTTTCAGAAGCAATTTCATATTTATGCATGCGATGACAGTATCAGACAGGCAGAAGAAAGAATATTCAATCAGCTGCAGGATGATCCCTCCCTATATTCTGAGCAAACCTCGCTGCAGCGGAGCGCAAAAGCATATTTGCTTGCCGGCTATAAGCTGGGCTGTGGAAGCGGTATTAAAATGTAATTTGTTAATATACAGGCTGAATGAAGAACGAGCGGATTGTTAAGCATTCAGCTTTAAGTAATGGGGTGAATGGCATGCTTTACTATTTCATAGCGCTGTGCGCAGCCGCTACCGTATTGCTCATCGTTGACCGCGGCAATCGGATAAATAGGTGGGCGGCCTTTTTCCTATACATGTCTTCTTTAGGCGGCTTGACGGGGCTGCTCGCAGATTATAATATACCTTATTTATTAAAAATAGTAAGTTTGGCAAACCAGACGCTCTCGCCGTACGGTGTGCTGATGTTCAGCATCGTATACAGCAGCTTTGAGCTGCCCAAGCCAGTAATGCTCCGAATCAGCCTGTTATTGATAGTGCCTGTAATGATTACAATAGGGCTTACGATAATAGGAATTGATAAGCAGTGGAATGAAATCATTCTTTCAATCTGGGCAGTAATATATTATATGGCTTCTTGCGCCATCCTTATTAGAGCTGCCTGGAAAGAAAAAAATGCCAGACTGCGCCGCAACCGGATAATGACGACACTGATGATGGTGCCGACATTGCTGGCGGTAGCGGTGCTGATACATATTGTTTATGTGTTTAATCCGCAATTCGATTTCTTCAGCTGGATCGCCGTTTTTATTATCCTATCCTTTGGCATCGCGCTATTAAGCGCCTTCGTATATGGCGTTCTAGGCATTAAGCTGCGCATTGAATACGATCCCATGCAGGAGACAATGCGGGCAGTGAGCTCGGGCGCTGCGCTGCTCAATCATTCCGTTAAAAATGATGCTGCGAAAATTATGATCAGCACGGAAAATTTGAAGCGGGAGGCTCAATTGAGCGAGGAAGCGCTGCTGCATGTACAGCTCATTGAAGCCTCCTCGGCGCATTTGCAAAGTATGGTTTCCCGCATTCATGAGCGAACGAAAGATATAGTTATTCATAACGAGCTTGTTAGGCTCGATAATTTAGCCGATGAACAGCTGGAGCAGCTCAAAGGGGTATTGGCTGATTCCAATATTTCAGTATATACCGATTATTGCAGTGACCCGATTGCCAATTGTGATCCGGTTCATGTAAGGGAAGCGATCTATAATCTAGTAATGAATGCTGCTGAAGCTATGAAAGGCGGCGGCTGCATACGCATTTGCATTTTGAGAGAGGATGGGAAGCTTTCTTTGGCAGTACAAGACAACGGTCCTGGTATACCCAAAGAGCTGCTAAGCCGAGTCGCTGATCCATTTTTCAGCACGAAGTCATCAGCCGACAATTATGGCTTGGGATTATCATATATTTATAATGTGATGAGAAAGAGCGGCGGAAAGCTGCAGTGGAGCAGCGAAACGGGGAAAGGCGCACGGTTTGAGCTTATTTTCAAAATATAGTACCTGTTCCTAATTATTTATTAATAGTAAATGAAAGCGAGGGAGGAAGCATGGAGCCAATTCGGATATTGATAGTAGAGGATGATACTGCTTGGGTTGCAGCGCTGACCTCGTATTTGAATAAAGAAGCGGACATGCAGGTGTGTGCCAGTGCAGCGACCTCGGCAGAAGCCATTTCCCTTTATGCCGATTCTGAGTTCGATGTGGTGCTGATGGATATACACTTGCAGGGCAGCGAGCTGGACGGCATTCACACTGCTGTAGAGCTGAGCGAGCTGAAGCCAGGCAAAATCATTATGCTTACTTCTGCTTCCGATGAAGAGCTGATGAGGGACTCCTTTACTGCTGGTGCGGTCAATTATATCGACAAGGCTAATTTTAAGGAGCTGCCGCATGCTATTCGCAGCGCTTATCATCGGCCAGCTGCTATGGAAGTGCTGCTCAAGGAATATGCGAGGCTGAAGCGTGAGGAGCAGCTGAAGCAGCTGACGCAGGCGGAGCGGGAAGTATTCGAGCTGATCGAAGACGGCTATACGCAGTCACAAATTGGAGCAAAGCTGTACAAAGCGGAGAGCACGCTTAAAAACCAGGTGAACAAAATGCTGCGCAAGCTTGGCGTGAAAAGCAGCAAGGAAGCGGTGAAAAAGGTAAAGCGCAAAGGGCTTTAACAGACTTTTTAATTGTGAGCCGGACAGCAGCAATAGAACGAGAAAAGCTGAGCAGAATAGAAGCTGGAGTAGGACAATACTTCATCTTAGCGTGCGGTACTATAAAGCTTAGAACTTACGAATCAGCTTGTTTTCTTTTAAAATATAAGAAAGATATTTGTGAGAAGACAAAGAGGGACTGATGAGATTGACGCCACATATATTGCTTATAGACGGTGAATGCATGCTATGCCAGCACATTACCCGGTTTGTCATTCGTCATGACCGCCATGGCAAATTCAGGTTTGCTTCGCTTCAATCTGCAGCTGGAAGGAGCCTGTTGCGGCGGTATGAGCTGCCGGCTGACTATAGAGATACTTTCGTTATGCTGCAAGGAGGGAAGCATTATACGCGATCTGGGGCTGCGCTGCGCGTATGCCGCGAGCTGGGCGGCGCATGGTCTGTGCTTTATGCTTTTATCATAGTTCCGCGCATCGTGCGTGATGCGTTCTATAAATTGGTTGCAAAAAACCGTTATCGCTTATTCGGAAAAGCGGATCAATGCCTTATGCCGACGGCAGAATTAAGCAGCCGTTTTATTGAATCAGAGTCAGAGCTGATGAATTACGGACTGCTATAAAAAGGTGCGGGCTAATGTACAGTCAAGCTAAAAATCAGCAAACGCACAATTTTCCGAAGTGCCTATACATAATGCTGAATTTGTCATAGGATACTGTACATTCAAAAAAAAGGAGATGACCAAATGAACTACGGTGTTAACGTTTCTGGCGGCGCAAATGCTCCATTTCCAGTAGCTGGCGCTCAATGCGGAGTAGGTGGAGTTTTCTCTAATGCTGGTGCAATTCTAGTGCTTTTCATCCTTCTTGTAATCATTACTCGCGCTTGCTTGTTCTAGTATGTTGAAATACGATTAGCTCCGCTTATCGTAAATCTCAAATATAACAGAGGGGGTCCGATTATCCTGAGTGGATAGTCGGACCCCCTTTTGCATCTGTCAAGGACAGCCCTGCTATTGCAAAAGCCCTCTTGCCGCGACAGCCGCTTTATGCAGCTGTCCGTCAGACTGTTTAACAATAACGTAATTATGCAGGTTGATGGTGCTGCAAATATGGTTGGGAATAATCATTATCCTGTCTCCCACAGCGTAGGTCGTCTCAGGGCGAATTATAATAACGCCATGCTCTTCGTTCATGCGTTCAAATACGGCATCGGGATCGCCTACAATATGACCAAAGCCTTTCATATGAAGCGGCGGCTTGCCAGGCTGGATATCTGTGGCGAATGTTTTGCTTCCTCCGTCGATAATAATCCGGTCAGGCGCAGGCCTGCTAATTACTGTTGCCCAGACAATCGCCGCGCATTCATCGAGGCTGCTTACGCCTAGCTCAGCCTGCATGCGGTCTTGAAAAATGTACGTGCCCGGTCTGACTTCGGTAATGCCGGCTATCTCAGCAGCATACATAGCGGTAGGCGTGGAACCGACGCTCACCTCGTCGATAGCGATGCCAGCTGCCCGCAGCCGGTCTGCCGCTGCAATCATCAGCTGTCCTTCCTCATGACCCGCAGCGCGAAGCTCGGTAGTGGATTGCCCGTTAAGTACAGCGCCTTTGTATGTGAAAATTCCAGTCAGCTTCAAGCTGTTCATCCTGGCTATCGTTTTTGCAATAAGAACAGCTTTGTCGATGTCGACGCCTGTGCGCTGCAGCCCTGTTTCGATTTCCAGTCTGATTTCAAGCGTAATGTTATGCGCTTCAGCAGCGCGAGAGAGCATTTTGGCTCCTTCGATGCTGTCTACGCCGACGATAAGGCGGAGGCCGCTTGCAGCGAGCCTGGCGGCGCGTTCTGCCTTCACCTTGCCGATTATAGGATAGGCGACAAATATATCGTTGATGCCTGCTGCAGCCATCAGCTCAGCTTCTGCGAGCTTAGCGGCTGTAATGCCCCTAGCTCCAAGCTCCAGCTGGCGTTTGGCGAGCTCAGGCTGCTTATGCGTTTTAATATGCGGGCGCAATGCAACGTCTCGCTCTCTGGCGCCATCAGCCATTTTGCGCAGATTATGTTCCATTTTGACACTATCTATCATGATATAAGGAGTCTCCAACTGCTCTATCGTTACGTTTGTCTCATTCAAATGACAAGTCTCCTCTCCGTAATGTTTCAAGCCCTATTACTGCAAGAGCGTACTATGATCCTTGCCAAAATGCAATGCATAATGAGGCTCGTTGCGTTTTAATCGGCAGTTGGATAGACTATTACAAGAAGAAAAGCCACAGGCATCCTGGTTTGAGGATGCACCACGGATGAAAAATATTAATTTTGAAGACAAGCAGGGGTGGGAGCATGAACCGTACTGTAATTCCTATTCATTTGCTGTCCGGATTTTTGGGCAGCGGCAAGACGACATTTTTGACACAGCTTCTGGAGCGTTATAAACAACAGGGCTTGAAGCCGGCCGTTATTATGAATGAGCTTGGCGATATTAATCTTGATGGGCAGCTGGTAAGCAGGGATGTGCCGATGGCCGAAATGCTCAGCGGCTGCATATGCTGTACGATCCGCGGTGACTTGGGCATAGAAATTAGCCAGCTGATCGACCAATATCACCCGGATGTAATAATAATTGAATCCACAGGCGCGGCTAACCCATTAGAGACGATTGATGGCGTTACCGAGGCTGCAATGTATAAGGATATAGATTTGCGTTCTATTATTACGGTTGTAGATGGGCCGGAGCTGCTTGCCCGCCGAAGGTCTGAACGTTCAGAAACCTATCAACTCATGCTAGAGCAGATACGCTCGGCTACGCTGCTGTTGCTTAACAAATCCGATAGGCTGGAGCAGGAGCAGCGTATGGAAGCAGAGCAGCTGCTGCGCGAAAATAACAGCCATGCGCCTATTGTTGCGACAGTTCGCTGCCATTTGGACCGTTGGGACTGGCTTGATGCCGAGCAGGAAAAGCCCGCCGCGGCGATAGAAGCGGTTTGGGAGAAGCGCGAGCATGGACGTCATGTGGGGCATGGCGAGCAGGGGCATAACATGGGACTGGGAAGGCATGGGCATAACGTGGAACATGGTGAGCATGAGCATCGCCATAGTCACAGCGGGGAGCATAATCATCAGCACGAAGGTCATGTGCATGAAGGCGATCATGTCCTTCATCATTCGCACAGCCATGTCATGTCGGTAACCTACTATTTGCAGGGCGCAGTGAACAGCGTGCAGTTTGAACAGCTGCTGGATGAGCTCCCCAGCGACATCTACCGGGCGAAGGGAATCGTATCGTTCAGCGATACGGCTGGCCGTTACTTGTTTCAATATGCCTATAAGCAATCCGATTTCATGAAAATTGATCCGCAGGGCGAAGTGAATGACGTAGCTGTTTTTATTGGCGAGCATTTCTCCAAGGAGGAGCTGCTGAACAAGCTTGCCAAGCTTGAAATTGAAAAGAAAAGCTAGCAATATCAGAAATTTTGAGTAGAAAAGAAAAGCTGGCAAGCTCGAAAACTTGGAGTAGAAAAGCAAGCACTATCAAATCTTTGAGTAGAAAAGTAATGGGATAATGAGATAGATAGCTAAGGTAGCTATGCAAGAGTATAGTAAATCTAGCGAATGTGATGAGGCTGTCGCTTCACAGCGGCCAAGGTAACAAACAAAGAATAAACAGTTCCTCTCAGGCAGCACCTTTTCATTCTTTACGAAATTTCGAATAGGGGTGTCGCATACGTGTGGAGCTGCAATTGAGCGGAAGTGCTGCGAATGCGTAGTAGCGCTAGCGAGTGAGGATGCTATATCGATGCTGCAGCAATGTAACTCCTGTGGAAGTTGTAATAAGGTGCTGTGAGCGGTGAAGACTGCAAATGAGCAGAAAAGTGCGTGTGCACGGAAGTTGCAAAAAAGCTTGCAGGTCTTGGTATTTCCAAGAAGTCGATGGTGAGCAGCTATTGGAGAAGCAATAAGAGAGGGGGAAACGAAAAGCAAGATTGGGACTGGAGAAGCGTTAGCGTCCGCCTTTGTGGGCCCGTTTTATCCTTTACAGGGGTTATCTCATCAAAAAAAATGGACTACAACAGCGGTCGGAATCCCAAACTTGATCGCAGTTTCATCTCTTTCTGTTAGCTGGTCAGTCGTTCCGTTATCATGCCCATAATCGCATGTTTGAGGTGAATAAGTGACAGACGTTCCGTTATTGATCAATAAAACGCAGAAAAAGCTCCATCTAAAGCCGAATAGCGGAACGTGTGACCGCGAAATCAAAAAAATGGCGGATTTAGCGCAAATAACGGATCGTGTGTCCATGTCGTTAGTCAGATGAGAGCCGCATGTGCTTCGAATAGGAGTGTTGGACACGTGCGGAGACTGCAAATGAGCAAAAAGTATGTGTGCGCGAAAGTTGCAAAAAAGCTTGCAGATCTTGGTAATTCCAAGGCATGCAAGCTTTTTTTATAGACGGAAGCTGGAAACTCGGGCATCCGCGTCCTTCTTTGTAAGCTTATTTGTGCAAATGCTGACCACTCTGCCTGCAATATTTATACCGTCCACTGCGAACGCGCAATCGCCACGACATACCAGTTGTCCTCATGCTGCTCTACTACAACGATCAGGCTTGCCCAATCGATCCCTGCAAACGATTTGTCAAACCCGCTAAAATGATAATCGGAAATATAGCTTTCGGGAAAGACTTCTTTAATATTGTTCACCATATTTCCGGTTTGAATGACCTCGTCCGCGCCGACTTTTTCGCTATTGGCATAGTCATGATCATAAATGAATTTCTCGTAATACTCCTTGAAGGTCAATTCAATCGTTTCGCCTGAGCCGTCATGCTCCCCCCATACGTATAAAGCAGTATCATCAAAGGAAGGCAATTTGTCTTTTTGGAACTTTTGAGCGGTATCCTTTTGAATATATACGTAAGGCGAGAACTGGATTCCTTTTGTTGGATGAATAAGCTCGCGCAGTCCGTCTATGTCTTTATTTTTAAGCGCCTGAACAACCGCATCAGCCGTCTCTTCCTTTGTAAGCTTCTTGACCGGCGTAGCGGAAGGCTCGCTAGTTGGTGCTGTTGATACTTCAACTGTAGGCGAAGCTGCTGGAGAAGCCGGCTGCTCGGATGGGGAGCTGCTGCTTCGCGGCTTGTCTCCGCCGGTTAAGCTGCATCCGCTTAAAAATAGTAACGTAATGCAAATCATTAGCCATTTTTTCATATGATCCACCTCTGTTGTTTAAAATCTAGTTGTAAACGCACAATCACAAACTGTTTTGATTAAGGAATTGACTGGGTCAAGTAAGGACTGTGTGAAACAATTGACGCTGCATAAGTACCGAAGGTTGCGAAAAAATATGAAAATTGTAAAAAAGGGGCTTGTGCTTGACGTTACGTCAAGTGATAAGCTTTAGTCATAGTATAAGAATTAGTCAACGTATAAGAATTAGTCATAGTATAAGAATTGGTATGTTGGAGGGGAATGGTTATGGACAATAAGGAGCGGCATGCCAGGCTCTATTCAATCGGTTCTTTTGCAAAGCTTACAGGTGTGACAGAGCGAACGCTTCGTTATTACGACCGCCAAGGCTTACTGAAGCCATCGGAGCGCAATGCCCAAGGGCATCGCTATTACTCGGATACAGATATTATGCAGCTGCAGCGCATTTTAACTCTTAAATATCTAGATTTTTCACTCGATGAAATTTCTGTTCATATGTCCGAGGAAGATCAGGATTTCAAGCAAATATTAGCAAATCAGTATCTTTTATTGCAAAAAAAGCATCAGCAGTTAGAGCGTGTCATGAAGACGATAGAACGCATGCAAAGCATCGTAAGCAAGGTGGATAAAATAGATCGCAACCTGCTGCTCGTTTTCATTCACCACATTCAACATGAAGAATCGCAGCGGGCATGGCTGTCGGAGCTGCTTCCGGAAGAAGCGGTTGATGCGCTGTTTATGATGGATGCCACTGAAGAAGAGAAGCTGGAGGCGGAATCGCAGATTACTTCAGTTATTGTACGATTGCTGGAATTGCATCGGAAAGGAAAGAAACCGACGGACGATGAGGTTTTGCTTGTTGGTAAGGAATTTATCGAAATAACACAAATGACGCTTAAAAAAATTTATGAGTCCTTGACAGAGGAACAGCTGGAAAGGTTCATTGAGATAGGGGAAAAGGATATGTTTGACCCGCTTATTTTCCCAAGCAATTTTACGAAGGAAGAACAGGATTTTTTGGATCAGCTTTTAATGCATGTAAATGAACTGACAGAACAAGGAGGGAAGAGCAATGAAGGTTCGAGATTTTTTTCAGCTCATTAGCCAGCATCGGCCCAAAATGTGGATTATTGTTGCAGCGGCTGCTTTAGGTGTCGGTGAAACGTTGCTTGCGCTAGCGATTCCGATGGCAACGATGAATTTGGTGGAGGAGGTCGCTGCCTCCAGCCTGCAAGCAGCAACCATTGTAGTCATTGCCGCCGTGTTTGCCTTACAGACAACGATGTCGGCATTTTCCGTTTATTCCATGTCTTATGTGGGACAATATATTATCCGCGGGCTGCGCAGCGAGGTTTGGGGCCGGATTATGAGGCTGCCAGTAGCTTTCTTCGACCGCAATCATTCGGGTGAGACGATGAGCCGCGTTACGAATGATACAAATGTAATTAAGGATTTTATTGTAGGTCATGTTATATCCTTCTTGGGCGGCATTATATCGATTCTGGGCGGTATATCTATCCTGTTGTGGATGGATTGGCGCATGACGCTGCTTATGCTGCTTGCCGTTCCTGCAGCTTTATTAATCCTTTGGCCGCTTGGTTCGAGAATGTTTAAAATATCTAAAAAGATGCAGGATGAAACCGCGATGTTTCAAGGTGATCTTGGAAGAGTATTGACTGATATTCGCCTTGTAAAAGCTTCTGTCGCAGAACAAACAGAGCAGCGGCAAGGAAAAGTGCGCATTCAATCCTTGTTTAAATTCGGCTTGCAGGAAGCTAAGATTATGTCAATCGTTTCTCCAATGATGATGACAGTAATGCTTATTATACTCGTGCTGCTGATCGGGTATGGCGGAGTTCGTGTGGCGCAAGGGGATTTGAGCACAGGGCAGCTCGTCGCTATCATTTTATATATGTTTCAAATTGTAATGCCTTTTACTCAAATGGCTTCCTTCTTTACGCAATTCCAAAAAGCAATGGGGGCATCAGAGCGGCTGATGGAATTAATGGCGGAGCCTTGTGAAGGCATTGAGAAAACATTGGAAAAGCAGGAAGAAAAAGCGGCTTCCGCTTCAAAAGATTATGCTCTGAATTCAAAGGACATTAGCGGAAGAAAACCGATTGTTTTTCAAAATGTTCAGTTTCAATATTCTGAGGAGAGAGCTATTTTGCAGGACGTTTCTTTTCAAGCTGAGGCGGGGCAACTAACGGCGATCGTTGGGCCTAGCGGAGCGGGAAAGACTACTCTTTTCTCATTAATAGAAAGATTTTATACACCAAGCTCCGGAGAAATATACTATGGCGAGCATGCTGTAGAGCAGCTTCCGCTCGATCAATGGCGTAAGGGGATTGCATACGTATCGCAGGAGAGTCCTATTATGGCCGGCTCGATATCACATAATTTAATGTATGGCCTGGAGCCTGGTCAAGTGGATGAGCAGCGAATGAAAGAAGTTCTGCAGCAAGCCAATTTGCAGCAATTTATTGAGTCCTTGCCAAAAGGGCTAGAGACAGAGGTTGGCGAACGGGGCGTTATGCTCTCAGGAGGCCAGCGGCAAAGGCTGGCAATCGCTCGAGCGATGCTGCGTGAACCGCATATTTTATTGATGGACGAAGCAACTGCTCATTTGGACAGTGAGTCGGAGAAGCTGGTGCAAGAGGCGTTAAATCGTCTAATGAAGGATCGTACGACAATTGTTATTGCGCATCGTTTATCTACGATTGTAAATGCAAATAAAATTATTGTTGTTGAGCAAGGCACGGTGACAGGCCAAGGAACACATGCAGAACTGCTGCAAACCCATAAGCTGTATACGAAGCTTGCCGAGCAGCAATTTATAAGCGATAAGGCATCCTAAGCCTAGTTGATAAAGTTGAAGTGGGGATGAAAATAGCGTTGAAAATGCAGATGAAGTAAGCAGTATGGAGCATTGGAGCCCAGTCAAGCAATGAAGTTAGCAAGCTGGTTAATCAGCACTTTTAGCAGCAGCTAAAAGTGCTTTTTGCATTTTAATTAGGCACTTGTACAATGAACACGCAACAAACATGGCTCAATCCTATTACAAATTGAGCAGTTCGTAAACCATCGTAGCCGCGCCTGTAGCGACGACTTTTTCTCCAAGCTGGCCTCTTGAAAATACGGGATGGTAGTTTGGTGAGGCATAGATGTTTTTTTGTGCGCTTGCAATGGCGGTTTGGAAAAACAACTCGCTGTAATGGCTCAGCGGACCGCCGACAATTATTTTTTCCGGGTGCAAAATATTAATTAGATTAGCAAGTCCAACGCCTAAATAGGCAGCGGCCTGTTCAAATAATTGCACGGCATACGGCGTTTGCTCGTGCAGCTCCTGCAGCAGCAGCTGGAAGTCGATTTGTTCGGGCGACACCTCTCTGCTCAGCGGATTGCGACCCAGCTTTACCTGAGTTCTGGCTTCCTTTTCCATCGCCTGTATAGAGGCATAAGCTTCCAGTACGCCATAATTGCTCTTTGCATGCAGCCGAGTGCCGTCCGTTTGAATAATCATCTGGCCAAAGGCATCCTCAACGTCTACAGCTCCATAAACGAGCTGGCCGCCTGACATCATGGCGGAGCGAAGGCCAATACCGACATGTACATAGAGCATATGTTTGATCTCGTTGCTGCGATCGTGCCAGTACTCGCCCAGCAATGCGGTATTGGCGCCATTATCGAGAGCGGCAGCAAGCTGCAGCTTTTGTTCGATCAGCTCTCGCAGCGGCACATTCGTCCAGCCCGGCGCATGAAAATACTGTGGATTAATAATTGTGCCGCTCATTCTTTCCAGAGGTCCCACTGCTCCGATGCCGATGCCGAGCAGCTTGCCAGGTGCGATGCGATGCTTGTCTTTGAAGTGCGTAACTGCCTGCTCCAATGAAGCGACCAGACGTTCAGGCGTCATCTCCTGATTCATCGTCCATGTTACAAAATCAATCGGTTCAAGCTTCATATTGAACAAGCCTAAAATGGAATATGTACGGGAAATATCAAGGCCAAGCAAATAGCCGTACTGAGCGTTAACCTGATATAAAATAGGCTTTCTGCCGCCGGTAGATTGTCCGAGACCGCAATCTTCAATCAGATTTTCGGTAATCAAATCCTCAAGCAAGCGTGTAAGCGCGCTGCTGTTCATTTGAAAAAGCTGAAGCAAGTCCGCTTTGGATACAATATTATGCTGGGCCATATATTTGAAAATCGTTTTTTTTATGGACATAGCTGAATGATTCAACCTCATTTCCACAAGTATTGGCGTAAAATTATTGTTAGCCGTTGCTCCAGGTGGTAATCCTAGTATAGCTGGAGTGTTTGGACATTTCTATAAATGCCATTTCCATCATAGCTTAATTTCTATATAATATAAAGTTATAAATTATAAAGTTGAAAATCCGTAATAATTAAATTAAATGTTAGGGATTCACATTAAAAAACAAAATTTTTATCCAATTCACTCTAACTTGTTCTCAAATTGAAATTAAGTGCTATAATTATTATAGCTAACTTATGTATGGACAGATCGGATTGGAGGAGCAAAATGAAGGATAAAATATCAATGGTCATACAGCTGTTTTGGCTGTTTATGAAAATAGGTCCCGTTACGTTTGGCGGAGGCTATGCGATGATGGCGCTAGTGGAAAGGGAAGTCGTAACGAAGCGCAGCTGGCTTAATGAGCGGGAAATAAGTGATTTATTTTCAGTCGCCGGTTCAGCGCCGGGCGGTGTAGCTGTCAATGTAGCAGCATTTATCGGATACAGGCTGGCAGGTGCGTTAGGAGCTACAGCTGCTGTAATCGGTATAGCATTACCGACCTTTGCCATTGTGCTTGCGCTTAGCTTGAGCTATTCCGCAATTGAAGGCCACCCGCTGGTGGAATCCGCGTTGAAGGGCATTCATGCAGCGATTATTGGTTTAATCGCTGTTGCAGCTCATCGTATGATGAAGTCAGCTTTATTTGACAAGACGACGGTAGCAGTAAGTTTGGCGGCGCTTGTGCTGCTTATTATATTTCACTTGAATCCGATTTATATTATTCTTTGCGGTCTTGTTATCGGTATTATTATTGTAAATGTGAAAAAAAAGCTGGGGATTCCTGTTCAGACTGAAAAACCATCCGGAGCTGCTAAAAAGGAAAAAGCCGCTTCTTTAAACACAAAGACAGATGAGCAGTCAAAAGCAAAGATTCAAGTGTAGGGGGAAGATATTATGCTTTGGGAATTATTTATAGTATTTCTGAAAATCGGTTTTTTATCCTTTGGCGGAGGTTATGCCGTTATACCTTTAGTACAGTTTGAAGCGATAAACAAGGGCTGGATGAGCAGCACGCAGTTTCAGGAAATTGTTACGATTTCCGGCTCGGCTCCAGGTCCAATCGCGACAAACAGCGCAACGCTGATCGGATATCATACCGCGGGACTTCCTGGCGCTATTATCGCAACGGCGGGCATTGTGCTTCCTTCGCTTATTGTCGTCATCGTTCTTGCAAGCTTCCTGTTTCGCAATAATGAGAGCAGCTGGCTTAAAGCATCCTTTTACGGCTTGAGGCCGGTAGTGACAGGACTTATTATTTATGCAGGGCTGCATTTTGGCTTTCTTGGAAGCGAAGAGCCCTTTTTTGCATGGGCAACAGTAGGCACTATTATATTATGTGCAGCAGGATTTATAGCTGTATCCAAGTATAAGCTGCATCCATTGCTCGTGATTATTGCATCGGCGGGTGTGGGAATGATTATTTTTTAAATGATAAGCGTTTATAAGTTTTCACAATAAACTTGTTCTTATCATTCATCGGTAAACGCGCCTGTCCAAAGGACGGCGGAGCCGTTTATCCTTGAAAATATAATTAAATGAGCTTAAGCATAGGAAGGGACGGATTAAGCAATGGAGCAAAAACAAGTGCAGCAGCAGCAACAGCAGTTGCAAAAATTACAGCAGCAGGCTGAAAACTTGCAGCAGCAAGAGCAGACGCAAAAAATACAACAGGCTGAAGGCTTGCAGCAAGAGCAGCAAGTGCCTGTCGGGAACAAGCGTACGATATCGAGCAAGCTGATTGTTAAGCAGAGCGCAGACAAGCCAGCCTGCTGCAGTGCAAGCAGAAATGAAATGAAGGCTGATCAAGAAACGGAAGTAGCTGGACAAGCCAATGCTGAGCCTGTCATGCATGCAAGCCGTACAGCAGGGAATACTGCAGACATGGTTTATTTGCAGGGCGGCGAGTTTTTGATGGGAACAAATGATGCAGAAGGCTTTCCTGCTGATGGAGAAGGACCGATCAGGTCGGTAACGGTTGATCCTTTTTATATAGATCCCTATGCAGTTACTAATGAGCAGTTCGCAGCTTTTATTAAAGAGACCGGCTATAAGACTGACGCTGAAAAATTCGGCTGGTCTTATGTTTTCCACCTTCTTTTGTCTGAGGAAGAGTATAAAAAAGTACAAAATGTTCCACAACAGACGCCCTGGTGGTGTGTGGTGGAAGGGGCTGACTGGAATCATCCCGAAGGCCCAGATTCACATATAGAGGATCGCATGAATCACCCTGTCATTCATGTGTCATGGAATGATGCATATTCTTACTGCGAGTGGGCCGGCAAGCGGCTGCCTACAGAAGCGGAGTGGGAGTATGCGGCTAGAGGCGGGCTGGTTGGCCGCAGATATCCGTGGGGCGATGAGCTGAAACAAGACGGTGAGCATCACTGCAATATATGGCAAGGCAAGTTTCCGATCAAAAATCATGCCAGCGACGGCTATATAGGTACTGCTCCGGTAGATGCTTACAAGCCGAATGGCTATGGCTTATACAATATGTCGGGCAATGTATGGGAATGGTGTGCAGATTGGTTTGATCCAAGAAGCTACCAGCTTGACAGCTGTATAAACCCAAAAGGGCCGCGATCAGGCGCTCAACGCTCCATGCGTGGAGGCTCCTATTTATGCCACAAGTCCTACTGCAATCGTTATAGAGTAGCAGCCAGAAGTAAAAATACGCCTGACAGCTCTACAGGGAATATTGGATTCCGTTGTGTGAAATCTGTTTAGCAATCCGTCAAAACGTTCTCCTAATAGCAGTTACATTCAGACTGCTATTTGAGAGGGCGTTTTTGTATTTTATCGGTAAACGCTTCTTTCAAAGAATGGCGAAGGAGTCTCCCTTATTTTGTCATATGACAAAAAAGGTGACTGTATTCACTACAGAAATACAATAACTAACTATATACTTATGAAAACAGCGCAAGCAATCGTTATCAAATAAAACCGGTCGCTCGAGCAAGCGACCGGCTAATAAGTTTAAAAAAGCTACGCTCTGCGAGCTTTCTTTCTATCGTACATATTGTTGTCAGCAATATTGATTAGCGCTTGGCCATCAATAGCATCTTCAGGAAAGAAGCTTATGCCGATGCTCATGCCGAGCGAGCTCAGGCCATATTTGGCTTGGCTGCTGACGAACTGGTCGTGCATGTGCTTGGCCAGCAGCTCTATTTCTTTATTGCCCGTAAAATTTTCTATAAAAAGAATAAACTCATCGCCGCCCATTCTGGCTGCAGTCCCCTTATGTTGTACAGCATCTTTAATAATTGCCGCTGTTGCTTGTAAAGCTTCATCACCTGCAAGGTGGCCGAAGTTGTCATTGAGCAGCTTGATGCGATCAAGATCAATCAGCATTAACGCAATCCTGGATTTATTTTGTTTGGCGCGCAAAATAGCTTCATCCAGCTTTTCATAAAAAAAGCGGCGGTTAGGCAAGCGTGTCAGCGGATCGTGATAAGCCAAAAATATAATTTCCTCCTGGTACTGCTTCTGAACACTAATGTCGCGAAGGATAAAAAGAATATGCTGTTCATTGTCTACCCATACATAGTCAGCGTTGACAAGGATTGCGATCCGCTTTTCTTGGTAACTTATCTCGGTTTCATATTCATGAATGACCTGTTTATTACTAATTTTTTCTTTTAAATGGTCATCCAGAAGTGAGATGAATTGGGACTGCGTGATTTGCAGCATCGCTAATAACTGCTCAGCCTTAGGATTCGCATTTTTTATCATGCCTTTGAAATCCATTAGCATAATAGAGTCGGGATTCATATTAAATAGCTTCTCGTAACGCTTATCATATAAGTTCAAAAAATCGTATTTTTTCATCGTATGGCGTAGGAAGTAGCACCAAACCATGCCGCTGTATAAATAAGGATATGGCGGAAGCATGTCGCCATAATTGATATACCCGAAAATTACATGCCATAATATAGCGACGGTTACACCAAAAATTAATTGCTTATAAATCGCTTTCTGCTCGGGCAGCGCAGATTTCTTTAGCGCAATAAATAGCGGTATGATATATAAAATGTTATTGCCGATACTTGCTGACATAGCAATATAATAACCAGAGTTGTATACAGGCAGGTTCCACATGCCGGATTGCACGAATTCCTGCGCAGATATAAGTCTGGCACCGGTTACAAGATTAATAATTACGAAAATGGCAGGCAAATAAAAAACATACGGGTAAAGCCAGCGCGGCATGCTCTTATCCAGGTGAGTGAATTTGATCAGAAAATGAAAGCCAATGCCGGGTATGAGCAAGCCGACGCTGCTCAGCCAAACGGCCGAAAGCATGGGGCTGTACTCAACCGATAGTTGATTTCTTATATATTCCTCTGAAAACAAAAGTAAATAGCAAATGCAAATGACGCTAAGTAGTATATGCTCTGTTTTTTTTCTATTGCGAAGCAGCACATCGGTCGCCATATAAATGAAAAAGAAAATTGGAATACCGTAGCAAATAAATAGCAGCAGAGCTTTTTCCAATGTCATATGTGCACACCTGTACTTTCTAATGAAGTGAAAAGGCAATTTCTATTTATTTTATACGAAACGAAGCCATTTGTATTTATACAAAAAATGAAATTTGGTAGGATTATAGAAAATATTATTTTCTAATCGTGTAAATAAAACTTAAGCGCGATCAAGAAGGCAGGTAACCGTCATGTTCCAGTATCCCGGCTATCGTGTATTAGAGGAAATAGAGTTTGATTCGGACATAACTATATATAGAATGGTCAGAATGGATGATGGCGCCGAAGTGTTGGCCAAAGTAGCTGCCAATTACAACTCCGGAGATTCCGTCATTGTTGCCTTCGAAAATGAATATGCTTGTCTTCTCCATCTGGCAGGCATAGGCGCTCCGAAGCCCTTGCAGCTGTATACCTCTGCGCAGAGGCCTGTCTTGCTGATGGATGATCCGGGCGGATTATCGCTTGCGCAGCTTATTCGCGAGAAAAGAACAGAAATGAAGCTTGATGAGCTATTAAAGGTGTCAATCGCGTTGGCAGATTGCTTAAGGCGTATTCATTTTGCGGGAATTAACCTTTATGGATTCCATACAAATTATTTTTGGGTCAGCCAGGATCTTAGCCAAGTATATGCAATGGATTTTAGAACTAGCGCGATCACAGCCGGAAAGACCGTGGATTGGCAATACACGGGTGCTGACCGGCTGCTGTCTTATATATCACCGGAACTTACGGGGAGAACGGATAACAAACCGGATTACCGCTCCGATATTTATTCAATCGGTATGATTTTATATGAATGGCTGGCGGGCGGTCTGCCTTTTGCTACGGATAATGTGCTTGATATGGTTTATTATCATTTGGCTGTAACGCCAGAGCCTGTACATACAACGAACAAAGCAATTCCGAGGATCGTATCGAGCATTGTGAGCAAATGCTTGGAAAAGATGCCGGATGCACGTTATAAAAGCGTATCGGGATTGCGCTCGGATTTGGAGGAGTGCTTGGTACAATTTCGTGTAATGGGAAGAATCAAGCCATTTGGATTGGCCAAGCATGATTTTGCCATCCCTGAGCTGCGGCTGAATGATTCTATGGTGCGTCTTGCGGAACGCAGCAAGCTGATAGCTGCGCTGGAACGGGCGGCAAGCGGAAGCACAGAAGCTGTCATGTTAAATGGCGATGCCGGTTCAGGGAAAAGCGCATTAGTAAGGGACATGCTGCGCAAGGCTGAGACAGGCAGGCGGTTAGTTATAAGATTAAAGCTGAGCTATAAAGAGGAAGCATGCGAGTCCTTCTATATATGGATAAAGCTGCTTACTCAGCTTGTTGATCAGCTACTCACGCTAAATCAAGAGCAGCTGGATATTTGGCGGTCTCCATTAATAGGCGCAGTACAAGGCAATGAAGAGGCTATTGCCAGGCTGATTCCCCGCATTGAGCTGATTATCGGCAAAACAGGCAGCGAGCAATGGGATGAGCAGAATAACAATAGCCTGCAGAATACGTTTACGAAGCTGTTACAGGTATTTGTAGACATACACGATATGATTATATTTTTTGTGCATGGGATACAGTGGGCGGATAAGGCCTCTCTGCAATTTTTGCAGCATGTGATAAGCGAGGCTGGCATTAAACGATTATTTATTGTCGGTGCATTTCAAATAGATCCATACGATGACAGCCGATCACAAGATTATGAGCGTATAAATCGAATAGAGCGCATTGACTTGCTGCCCTATTCTGAGCAGCAGCTGCAATTGCTGCTGGCAGATGCTTTAGCTTGCCATCCAGAGCAGCTGCATGAGCTGGTCCCGGCTATTGCTCACATAACAGAAGGCCATCCGCGCAAGCTTAAAAAATTGTTGACGGAGCTGGAGGAACAGCAGCTGCTTCAATATAATCAGCTTGCTGGAGTGTGGGACTGGGATATAGAAGCGATTCGTATGCTTCATGCAGCTGAGGCCGCTGATACGCAAAGGATATGGAGCGCGAAGCTGCAGCAATTGCCCGGGGAAACGGCTTTTATATTAAGCAGAGCGGCTTTTTTTGGCAACGGCTTTAAATTGGAATCACTTTCGGTAATAACGAAAAAGCCGATCAGCATGCTGCAGGAGTGGGCTGAGAATGCAGTGAGCAATCGCCTGCTTCTATGCGAGCATCAGATGGAAGAGCAGATATACAGCTTTTTGCAGGTGGAATTGCTGCAGGCGGCTTATGCTCTTGTGCCTGACAGTGAAGGCAGGGCTATTCATTTGCAAATCGGCATGCTGCTTGACGGGCAGCGGGCAGAAGGAAAGCCGATTGATTTGTTTGCTGTGCTTGACCATCTGGACAAAGGCGAAGGCGACGATGTATATAAGGATCCGCTTACTAAACGGCGTCTGGGCGAGCTTAATTTTGAGGCGGGAATGCATGCCAAAAAGAAGCAGTCCATTGAAGCGGCGCGGCCTTATTTGCGTAAAGCGACTGCGCTGCTTACCGATGATGGCTGGGAGCATTGCTATGCGATTACGTACCAGGCGTTCGTCGAAAGAGCTGAGGCTGAATACTGCTGCATGAATAATGGAGAAGCAGAACGATTGCTGCAGATTGTATTGCTGCATGCTGACAATGAGCTGGATATGGCTGGAGCTTACAGCCTGCTCATAAAACTTGCGCTGCAGCAGTGGAACTTGACCAAGGCGACGGAACTGGGCGGCAAAGCATTAAGCTTGCTTGGTTTTCCTATTACAGAAAAAACAAGTGCGGTAAACGGGCATTTGGGGTGGCTGCGAGTTAGCCGTAAGGCATTAAGATATGCGCAAATGCAATTCGACCCATTTCCAGTCATGACAGATCGGCGGATACAAGCAGTAATGGAGCTGCTTGCCGCAACCAGCTATGCATTTTTCGCAAAAAATGAAATACATTGGACACGCGCTATGCTCACAATGGTAGAGCTGACGATGGATTACGGCTTTGCCCTGGAGTCTGCTTATGGCTTCGCCGGCTTTGCCCTTTTGCTTGAAAAAAGAAACGGTAATCCTTCTGACATTTATTACTGGGGTAAGCTTGCCCTTGAAATCGTGCAAAATGAGGATCAATTAAAGCTTCATGTTTATTCGATTTTAACCTTATGCTACAACAGCTGGCGCAGCCTTGAGCCTGATTATTTACTTCAATTCAACGACATTTTGAAAGGATCGGCGGCTAGCTCTCCGGCAGCAGCTGCATGGCATTTGGAGCAAAGCATTTTGCTGAATTGCTTGTATCGGCTGCAGAGCGGCCATCTGGTAAGAGATACGTATTCTACGCTGCTTGCCAGCCTGCAGGCAATGCCAATGAATGAAAAATATATGGCCGGTACAGAAATCAAACAGTTTGCAAAGCTGTTATGCGAGCTGTCTGACTACCGCTTGCCTGAACAGCTATTCGGCGGGACTGACAGCAATGAGCTTGAGGACGGTTCCGTTCCTGACAGAAATCTCCCTTTTATAATTAGAGAACGGCTTCATTATTACGAGATGGTCGCTCGTTATATAAAGAGGGATTATGAGGGCGCCAGAGCGATATTAGCACAGAACAAAGCTTCATTTGAAAACAATAAATTGGGAACGATTGACGAAGCGTACTTTCATTTTTTTTATGTTCTAACGCTTAAGGAATTGTATAATCAGCACAGCAAGAAGGAACGCAGTGAAGACATGAAGCAAATTCGTTCTTCCATTAAAGCTGTTAAGCAAAAAGCAAACCGCAGCAGCGCGCTTTATTTTGCTAAATATTTATGTATGCAGGCTGTGCTAGCGGCGTTGCTGGGCAGGCATCGACAGGCTGAGCAACTATTCGAACTAGCGTTTATCGAAGCGACTAAGCATGAGCAGCTGTTTGATATTGCTGTCATTGCTGAAAGCTTTGCCCGTTATGGCATGACAAGCCAGAAGCATGGCCTGGTAAAGCTTTATATATACGAAGCCCATGATGCTTATTTGAGATGGGGGGCAACCAGAAAGGCCGCTTTTTTGGAGCAGGAGTTTGCCCATATATGGCATTTGCCAAAGCAAAACGCATTAGAGAAAATAGATTATGTATCGGTTATTTTGTCAGCGCAGGCGTTGTCAGGCGAAATAGAGATGGATAAGCTTCTGCAAGCTATCATGCATATCATGCTGCAAAATGCAGGAGCTGAGTATGGGGCGCTCGTAATTGAGCAGGAAGGCAGCTGGTCGATTGAAGCATCAGGCACGATTGATGCGCTTCAAATACGATCTATCGCGCTGTCTGAAGCCGGACAAATTGTTCCTGTCCCAATTATTGAGTATACAGCGAGAACGCTGGAGGAGCTGGTCATTCATGATGCAGCCAGCCATCATATATTTGAGCAGCTTGAATATGTAAAAAAGAAGCAGCTCAAATCAGTGCTTTGCCTGCCGATTATGCACCAGAGCAAGCTGGTTTGTGTGCTTTATTTGGAGAATGCTCTTTCAACCGGAGTGTTTAAGCAGGAAAGATTGAATGTATTGCGCTTGTTAAGCGCGCAAGGAGCGATTTCCTTGTCTAATGCCAAGCTTTACTCCAGCATCCAGTATTTGAAAAACAGCCTTGAGGATCAGGTAGTGCAGCGAACGCGCAGCTTGGAAAGATCGATGGAAACGACATCCGAGGCGCTGGCAGAGATGACGGTATATGCTGAACGAAACCGCATAGCGCAGGAAATTCATGATATTGTCGGCCATACGCTTACCTCTACGATTGTACAAATAGAAGCGGGCAAGCGCCTCATGCTTAAAGATAAAGAGGGAGCCTATGAACGCTTGCAGGAAGCGCAGGATTTGGTGCGTCACAGTCTTAGTGAAATCCGGCATTCCGTCCATATGCTGAAGGAAGATAAATATTATAATATGGAGGCAGTACTGCAGCAGCTTATAGCAGATACGATGCACAATACCGGCGTGACGATTGATGTGCGTATGGAGCCGCTGCCGCAGCTGCCCGCACTGCATAAAAAGTTAATTTATCATGCCTTGCAGGAAGGCTTGACGAATGGGATTCGCCACGGCGGCTGCAGCTCCTTTCAGTTTGTGCTTGAGAATGACGGCAGCACCGTTTCATTTATACTGACCGATAATGGTGTTGGAGCGGAAGAGATGGAGCTCGGTTTTGGGCTGAAAATGATGCATGACCGCGTCGAGCAGTTGAAGGGTGAGCTGAGCATTAATACGAAATTAAATGAAGGCTGTACGCTTCAGATTAAGCTGCCTTATATGTTTTAAGGCGCCGAGGAAGTGATAAAATATGATTAAAATTTTAGTCGTTGATGATCAAATGCTAACTAGAGAAGGACTGCGTACCATACTTGATTTGGAGGACGAATTTGAAGTTGTGGGCGTAGCCGGCAACGGTCAAGAGGCATGTGATTTAGTAGAATCACTCAAGCCCGATCTCGTTATGATGGATATACAGATGCCGGTTATGGATGGCATTACTGCGCTTAAGCATATTAAAAGCAAGTTTCCGCAAGTGTTTGTTTTAATATTGACGACGTTTTTAGAGGATCATTACATTGTTGACGGGATGGCTGGCGGCGCAAGCGGCTATATTTTGAAGGATTTGGACGCAGATAAAATGATTGCAGCTATTCATGATACGGTTCAAGGCAATTTTATTTTGCCTGCGCCGGTAGCAGCGAGGCTCGCCAGTAAGATTACGGATCTGTCGCAGCAAAATAAGCTGCCGGATTCCTCTGCAATTGTGCTGACGAGCCGTGAGCAGGAGCTTGCCAAGCTATTGCTCAAAGGCTACAGCAATCGTGAAATTTCTGCCGCTCTATATATTGCAGAAGGCACAGCTCGTAATTATATAAGTAATCTTTACAGCAAGCTGGAAGTGATCGACCGGGTACAAGCGATAGTCAAGCTGCAGCAGATTATGTCTTAGTATGATGAAGCATGTGGAGGGCTGTAATATGCAGGAGATTAACGATAATGGCTTGAGGGGCTGTTTATTCGATCAGAAAAAAGTGCTTATAACAGGTGCGGGAGCCGGCATCGGCCGTGCGCTTGCACTTGCTTACGGGGAGGCCGGGGCAACAGTTATTGCAGTCGACCGCAATCCGAGCCGTTTGGAGGAGACAGCCGAGCTGCTGAAGAGCAAGCAGGTGCAGCACGCCGTTTACGTTATTGATATAAGCAACCCGCAGCAAATAGAGCAGTTATTTTCACTCATAGAGGCTGCTTACGGAAAGCTTGATATTATGATCAACAATGCAGGCTTTGGCATTTGGAGCTCGCCTTATGATTTGACGGTGGAGCAGTGGGACGATGTGCTGCATACTAATTTAAGAGGCGCTTTTTTGTGCTCGCGCGAGGCGGCTAAGCTAATGCGGGGACAAGGAGGCGGAGCAATTATCAATATCGCTTCTACGAGAGCGGCGATGTCGGAGCCGAATTTTGAAGCGTATGCTGCTTCCAAGGGCGGCCTTGTTGCTCTTACTCATGCTCTTGCCGTATCGCTTGGACCAGATAAAATTACCGTAAATGCGATTAGTCCGGGCTGGATAGAAACGATCGATTACGGCGAGCTGCGCCCTGTTGATCACTTGCAGCATCCTTCCGGGCGGGTTGGCAAGCCGGAGGATATCGTTAAGGCATGCTTTTATTTGACCCAGCCTGATAATGATTTTGTGACGGGCGCTGATCTTGTTGTCGATGGAGGCATGACGAAAAAGATGATCTACGTGGAGTAGCTCAGACCATTTTATCCTTTACAGAGGTTAGTTCATCAAAAAAATTGGGCTACAACAGCGGTCGGAATCCCAAACTTGATCGTAGTAGCATCCCTTTCTATTGCTTATTGCCCTATCCACAATTAATCGACACCCTGAAAAAATATTTCTAAACACTATTATTATATTGAAATAAAAAATTGTTGCTTCTATAATAAATAATAGCTGGAAACGGTATAGAGGAAAACAATTGGAGAGGGTGTTTAGCAATGCTTCAGAGGTACAGCAACGAATCTTCAAAGCTCGTAGTCGGTCTAATGTCAGGCACTTCACTGGATGGGATTGATGCCGCAATCGTCCGGATAGAAGGGAGCGGCTATGACGCCAAAGCTGAGCTGGTCCATTTCTACAGTGCGGGATACGAGGACAGCTTGCGCCAGCAGCTGAAAACTTTATGTACGGTTGAACACTCAAATGTAGCATTAGTATGCGGCATGAATTTTTATATGGGCAATTTGTTTGCCGATGCGGCGCTTGCTGCTATTTCGGATGCAGGATTGTCCGTTCAAGATATTGACTTGATCAGCACGCATGGTCAAACGGTATGGCATATTCCTCAGGATGATCCTAATTCTATTTATTTGCAGCGCTCTACTTTGCAGATTGGCGACATATCGGTTATTGCGAAGAAGACGGGCATACCGGTAGTCGGCGATTTCCGCACAGCGGATATGGCAGTTGGCGGACAGGGAGCGCCGCTTGCTCCGTATGGGGATTTTGTGCTGTTCAGGCACCCTCAGCAAGCGAGGCTGCTGCAAAATATAGGCGGGATAGGCAATTGTGCTGTTATTCCAGCTGCTGCAGAGCCGAATCAGGTAACCGCTTTCGACACGGGCCCCGGCAATATGGTCATTGACCAGGTCGTATACCAGTTGACCAATGGCCAAAAAACCTATGATGTGAGCGGAGATTGGGCAGCCAGCGGAGAAGTGCATATGGGCTTGGTAAGCGAAATGATGCAGCATCCTTATTTCGCCATGAAGCCGCCGAAGTCAACAGGTCGCGAGCTGTTTGGCATTGGCTATGCCGCTGAATTTATTGCCAAAGCTCGCAGCTATAGCTTGAAGGATGCCGACATTGTGGCTACAGCAACAGCATTTACGGCGCATACGATAGCGGATTCCTGCAAGCAGCATGTGCTGCCGTTTACGAATATTGACCAAATTATTGTCAGCGGCGGCGGAGCGTTCAACAAAACGCTGCTGCGTATGCTTGGGGATCTGCTGCCTGAGCAGCAGGTGCTTACCGCCGATGAAGCAGGCGTCTCCTCCGATGCGAAGGAAGCTATTATATTTGCGCTGCTGGGCAATGATTTTATGTATGAGAAATGCAATAACATGCCATCTGCTACAGGAGCAAGCACCGCAACTGTAATGGGAAAGCTTGCTTTGCCTTGATTGGAATTTGCAGTAACAAACGGAGCTTGTTAAGGGAAAGAGTTCGCCTTTAGAAGACAATTTGCTTATGGAAGGCAGTTCGCTAGATTGGCGGCGCTGGGAGATATTCCTGCGCCGCCATTTTTGATTTTCAGCCAAATTTCGCTCTAACGGTTGCCCACGCCGCTATTTTAGCTTTTTTAGGCATTTAAATTTTGTAACGGTTGCCACGAGCGTTATTTCATCATTTTGCATAGAAAATAGTGATTTATACTTGATTAAGCTCCACTGCAACCGTTAGAAAATTTGATCCTCGATTTTCGCATGAATAGCGTCTGTTGCAACCGTTAGCTGGAGACTGTCGATTTTTGCTCCCTGTTTCCTCTTTCTCATTGCTTATCAATAGTTGCACACAATTAATCGACGCTCAGAAGTCGCCCTATGTTTCGAATATGTCATTGACTGCAATTTCAAGGCCTTCAAAAAAGCGGGATCGCAACACTTCATTTGACCGGTATGCAGCAAATTCTTCGATAGTAAAATCCTCAAAGCTATACACTAAAACGGAAAGCTTATCGGGATCGATGATCCAAAATTCCCTTACCCCTGATAACATAAATGTATTCAGCTTATCAATCATATCTTTGGAGCGGGTGCTTTTTGATAATATTTCGATACAAAGCGTTGGAGTGCCCATATATTTGTCTTTTTCATTCACTGCCATATCGTAATCACAAACAATGAGCAAGTCTGGCTGCATGACATCAGGTGTGTCCAGGTCTTTTTTAAAGAAATGTACATCAAAAGGAGCATAAAAAGCCTTACACTTCTTTCCTTTAAAATATGCCCGCAGATGAACATATAGATTTCCTGAAATATCCTGATGGAAGGTGCTAGGGGAAGCGAGCAGAATAATTTCGCCGTTGATATACTCCATCCGAAGCTCACTATTTTCGTAAATCTCCATAAACTCTTCATAAGAGACCTTCTTGCCGCTGTACTGATAGTCTTGTGCTCGTTCCTTCACTTTAAAATATCGTTCGATTTGAGAAATGTATGGCGTCAATCGTGCGAATTTATTTCCGTTCTTTGTGATGACAATTTCATTATCTTCTGCTGCATATTCTAAATACTTGCCCAGATTTGTTTTGAACTCAGTTGCTGTAATGATTTTTGTCGTATCTTTGATTTCAATCACCTCGTAACATTATTGTCCAAAGATCATACGATTAATATATCATATCGATCGACTAATGGCAAAATACCGCACGAGAGATGCTGTACTTGCCGTTCGATCACGTAGAAACGTGCGAACCTATCGAGAAATGTGCAGGCGCGGTATACCACAATAAGTCGACAGCCCCGATTAGTGCATTATCACATAATTAATGTAATTTTTTTGTCATAATTTGATGTCAATCTGATTAAAGGCTGTTAGAATAAAATAGAATACTGTCGTTGCTTGCGCTTACAATTGCCAAAAAGTGCATGGATAAGGGAGGAAATGCACATAAAACTAAAACATTTACATGCCATTATAACGTTGCTATTTGTAGTTCTGCTGCAGCAAAACGTGCTGTCAGCACTGGAACTGCGCATGCAAGACAAATGGCTGCAGCATACAAGGCCTATAGACACTCGTATATCTATATTGGCTATTGATGAGGAAAGCTTGCTTGAAATTGGGCAATGGCCTTGGGATCGAAGAGTCTACGCTCAGTTAATTGAATATTTATCGGAAGGAAATCCGGCTGTAATCGGACTTGATATTACCTTCCCGTTGCCATCGGATGATAGCGATGAGAATGAGGTATTTGTTAACGCTGTCCGGGAGGCGGGCAATGTAGTGTTAGCCCGTTATGGGGTGTTTGATGAGTATGCGCAGCGCGGCATGATTGAAGCGCTCGAGCTGTATGAGCCTTTCCCTGAGCTTAAGGAAGCGGCTGCAGCGCTTGGTCATTTGAATACGATTCCAGACAGTGACAGTGTGGTCCGCAAATCATTGCTCAGATTTGCCTATAATGGCGAGCAGATTGACAGCTTCTCCTGGGTTATTGCCAACAAATATATGGAGCATACAGGACAACGGATTGAGCAGGCGGATGTGCCTCTTGATCTTTTTGAACGCTTTCATATCGCTTATGCCGGCAAGCCTCAGCAATTTGAAGTAATTCCGTTCTCGATGGTGCTGCAGGGGGATGTGCCGGCTGACTATTTTGAAGATCGCATCGTTTTGGCAGGACCGTACACCGTTGGCATGAACGACGATTATTTAACCCCGCTGGACAGCAAGCAAAGCATGTTTGGAGTGGAGATCCACGCGAACATTATTCAATCTATTTTGGAGCAGTATTATAAAAAAGAGCTGGACTGGAAATGGGATGGGGCTATATTAATTGCCGTCGCGCTGATTGCTTATTGGCTATGCAGATTGCGGTCTGTAATCGGTTCCTTTGCAGCGCTTGCAGCGCTGGCGACAGCTATTTTATTTGCAAGCAGATGGATTTATGACAGCGGAACGATTGTATCGTCTGTTTATTTAATAGCCATGTTATTTACGTTCTTCATTGCTTCAGTAGCATATAATTACGTGGTTGAGCTGGCGGAGCGCAAACGAGTGACGCAAATATTTGGCAGATATGTCGCTCCGGAGGTTGTGGACCAGATTTTGAAAAATGGCGAGGAAGGCTTGAAGCTTGGCGGTAGCCGCAAGGAATTAACCGTACTATTTGTCGATATTCGCGGTTTTACGACTTTATCCGAGCGTGTGGAGCCTGAGGAAATTGTAGGCATCCTGAATGAGTACCTTGATTTGACAGCGAATTGTATTTTTAAATTTGGCGGCACGCTTGATAAATTTATCGGCGACGCGACGATGGCGATTTTTAATGCGCCGCTTCCGCTGGAGGATCATGCGATGCAAGCCGTCAGATCGGCATGGGCGATGAAGGAGGGCTCAGCAGAGCTGGAGAAAAAGCTGATGGAGCGCTTCGGAGAAGGGGTTAAATTCGGCATAGGCATACATACTGGACCGGCTGTTGTCGGCAACATCGGTTCCAAGACAAGAATGGATTTCACGGTAATCGGCGATACCGTCAATACAACGGCAAGGCTGGAAAGTTCGGCAAAGCCCGGGCAGATTATAGTAAGCAGCGCAGTATATGAGCTGGTTAAAGAGAGAGTAGATGCCGCATTCCTTGGCGAGATCCAAGTGAAGGGCAAGGAACAGAAGATTGCAATCTATGAATTGGAGGGAATAAAGTGAAGCTTAGCAGAGTGCTCGTTGCAGCTGTATTAATACTCTGCCTAATAGTCCCGCAAGCTATTTTTGCCAAGGACTATGCAAAGGTAGGAAAGGTACTGGAGCTTTCAGGCACCGTTCAAATGAAGAAGGGCGGCGGAGAGAAGCAGTTTTCCGTATTTAAAAATATGTCCTTTACGCAAGGCGATACGTTTACGACAGGACGCAAGAGCAGCCTTAAGCTGCAGGTTGACGATAACAAAGAGGTTACCGTTGCCGCAGATACAAAGCTTGTCATTAGCGAACTGCTCAGCAGCATAAAATCGGAGTCAGGCAAAACCACGCTGTCGCTAGTCGGCGGCAAAGTAAAGGTGAAGATTACTAAAAAGCTGGATGGCGATTCCCGCTTTAATGTAAAAACGCCAACAGCGATTATGGGTGTTATGGGAACGGAATTTTATGTCTATTATGATGGATTAGGAACATGGGTTGGCGTATTGGAAGGACAAGTGCGAATCGATCTTTCCAATCAAGAAGACGGGGAGCCGATCTTCGTTAATCCGGATGAAAGCTTCCATATGGATGATTCCGGCGCCTGGTCGGTGGAAAAACTGGACAAAATTCAAGAAGCCCGATTCTATGACGAGGAAGGCATGGCAGACGATGAAGAGGCAGAGAAGCATATTATCGTATATGATCCGCCGGTAAACCCTGGCAGTGGCAGTGGCGGAACCCCAGGCGGCGGCGCACCTTCTTTGATTTCTGTAGATAAGGTTTATGAAGGCAGCGATAAAGTCGATATCAAGTATAACGGCAATGGACAGACGCTGTCGCGGATAATGTTCGTGCAATATTTGGATGGCGGTTTTGGAGAAAAAGGGGTGTATGTGCTTCCCTCTACGATGTACGAAGTGGTAGATAGTCAAACTATACGACTGAACAATGAATACATAGAAAGGGTACAGCAGAATGGACAGGATGTGAAGCAGGAGCTGCTGCTCGAATTCAGTTCAGGGCATATATTAACGGTAGAGCAGCAGTATATTCAAATGCCTAGAATAGATTGGGAGCTTTTTCAAAATCAATTCCACAAGCGCTACAATGAGTCGAATCAAATTGTTATTCCATTTGATCAGCCGATAGAATGGAGCGATGAAATGGTTGATGGCGCGGCACATATTGAAATTGACGGGGACGGCTCGCCAATTAGCATTCCGTTTTCAGCAGTAGTAGGAGGAGCTAATTACGACCAGATCATCATTACACTCAGCGAGAAGCTGCCGTTGGATCAAGATTATTATGGGCTTACATTCACGGAAGGGGCGATTAAATCAAGAGGCACTGACAATATTCAGCGGGAACGATTGTTTGAGTCGCTTCCAGTCGTATGGTCAGCTTCAAGACAGATTATTTATTTAGATCAAGCTTCAGAGCTGGCAATTCCGATCTATCCTTATGGCCATACGGCAGATAACCTGTCCATTACACTAGATTATTTCCATGAGGATATATCGGGACCAATAACTATGGAACTTCATGAATCACAACATTATGATCGGCGCACTCTGACGGGAGACCTGTTTGAAATTGTGCTGAACAATACCCTTTTGACGGAGCTGGAATTCGCACAAAGCGCTAGTTTATCCATATATCTAAACGATGAAGACAAGGATAATAGCGTAGATCCGCTAAATATTGAGCTCGTTAAAACTTCAGCGCAATATTGGGAAAATGTAAATTCGTTGGGGAGCGGCGTAGCGGTACAGCTTTTTCCAGGTGTTAATGCCAATCCTCAATTGTTAAAGGATGGCATTTGGCTGGCCAGGGATGGGCGCATGCTTCAGCCTTTATATATGATCGGCTATACGTCTGGCATCAATGGCGGATCGCTGTATATAACAATTCCAGACGGATTAATCAGCACGGTGCCGCTGAAATTTAATGCCGGTATATTTAAAAATGAAGCCACAGGAGTACAATCGCCTGAGCTTTGGACGAATGCAAGCGGGGGACAATCAACACAAACAGGACCAGCCTCGTATATCTATAAGCTGCGTGATTTGCAGCAGCATGTTGTTTTGAATAATGCAGAGTCGATTGCAAGGCTGACCTATGGCGATGCGGAGGAAGCGGTCCCGAGTTCAGCGTATACAATTCAGACGAAGCCGGGACAGCCGGCTGAAGCGATAATTACATTGAAGAAAAGCTGGCTGGAGCAAGTCTTAGGCCAGTCAGGCAGTGCTGCAAGCTTGAACTTGAATATTTATATTTCAAATAGCGGTCAGCAGGAAGAAAAGGTAGTAACTCAAATATTTAATCGTGTAATATAGATGCGAGAAAAGGGGGTGCAAGTATGAGAGGACAACGATTTGGCGGGAAAGGATTTAAAGCTGCGCTGATTGCGCTGCTGCTTATGAGCAGCAGTGCAATCGGGGTTTCAGCTGCAGAAAGCGGCAGCAAGAAGGCTGTCAGCGAGCTTGCGGGCTCATGGCTGGAGCCAGCGGGAATATGGGCGGCAGGTGATGGCGGACTTATTGTAATCGACACAGCCAATCATACGATTGAGAAGCTTGCCTCTGACATGCAGCAAAGCTGGATGACAGGCGGACAGCTCGGAGTAGACCGCTATGGCCAGCCAATTGGCGGCTATGTGGATACAGGACTGGAGAAATCTATGTTTTTTCATCCGCGGGATATTGCGGTCGACAGTAAAGGAATTATCTATTTGAGCGATTTTAGTAACCACACGATTCGCAAAATTGTAGATGGCGTCGTGTATACGCATGCGGGAACTGGCCAGCAGGGCTATTTGGACGGCGAGAAAACAAAAGCGCAGTTCAATCATCCCAGCGGCATCGCGATAGATGCGCAGGATAATTTATATGTAGCGGATACGATGAACCATGTCATTCGCCTAGTTACGCCAGCAGGAGAAGTGTCAACCGTTGCCGGCAAGCAGGACAGCAGCGGAGGCTTGCTGAATGGCTCGGCCGGTATTGCCCGCTTTAATGAACCGGCTGATGTGGCGATCGGCGGCAATGGCAGCATTTATGTATCGGATAGCGGCAACCAGCTGATCAGGGAAATAGCGGATAATAAAGTCAGCACGTTTGCAGGAACTGTAACGCCAGCTGACGAATTAACAGAATACCGTGAAGGCGGTTACCGGAACGGTGCTCGTCAGCAGGCGGCCTTTAACTTTCCGAAGGGCTTGCACTACGAAAATGGCATTTTGTTTATCGCTGACAGCTTGAATCACAGAATCAGAGCGATTACAGCAGAAGGGCTTGTTGTGAATGTCGCCGGCCAAGGACTGCCAGGCGACCAGCTTGGAGCGATTGGAGAAGCGCAGTTCAATGTTCCAGCCGCAGTTGCATATGCAGACGGCAAGCTGTATGTGTCTGATTCTCATAACGGTAAGATTAAAGCAGTAGCGGTTGATTTGGAGCAGCTTGAGACGGTGAAAACAGAAGCAGATATTATCGATTCTATCCCGCTGGAGCAATCGCCGAAGCAGACACAGGTATGGTTTGATTATGACCGCATATCCTTTACTGACAGTGTGATTCCTTATGAAAGCAAGGGCAAGCAATTTGTGCCGGTTAGAGATCTGTTTGAGCAGTGGCAGGCGGATGTGCTGTGGCATAAAGAAACGTTTGAGGTAGAAATCGTGAAAAACGATTGGAGCGTGCGCTTTAAGCTTGGCGAGGAAAATGCACCTATTATTAATGGCA
The DNA here is from genome assembly GCF_050864975.1 of Paenibacillus sp. GXUN7292. Classification (NCBI taxonomy): domain Bacteria; kingdom Bacillati; phylum Bacillota; class Bacilli; order Caryophanales; family Paenibacillaceae; genus Paenibacillus; species Paenibacillus sp. GXUN7292. The sequence goes on from NZ_JBOZWO010000038.1 coordinate 38,769, forward strand.
AGGGCTATGTGGAGTTAGCTTATTTGCAGCGTATATCCCAGCTTCGCACCATTGAGGTGAAGGAGCAAAATGCTATTATTTTAATGAGGGATTAAGATTAGTTCTTTAACAGGGTGAAAAGAGGTCGTTGCTAGTGAATAATGAGCAATATCCTTTGATTAATGCTCAAATTAAAGAAAAGCTGATAGCAGCCGGTATTGCCATCGAATTCTATCAGTATGACGCGGGCGAGCTGATTATGAAGAAGGGCACAATAAGCGATAAAGTGTTCATCATAACAACGGGCGAGGTACGTGTTTATATAGAACAGGAAGTGAAAATACAATTGGCCGTGCTGAAGCACGGTCAGTTTTTTGGAGAAATGTCTTGCTTGACCGGCGATACAGTCAGTGCCAATGTAGAGGCGATTGGCGAGGTTCAGGTCCATGCGATCGGCAGAGAAGGCTTGCTGCTATTAATGGATGAGCATTCGCAGTTCCGCATGCAAATGATTAATGCTATGGTCAAACGCATACAAAATTCCAATGCGCGTGTCGTTGAAGAGCATGAAAAAAGTGTGCTGGTTATAAAGCAGCAGGAAGGCCGGGATGAGGAGCGTTATGGCGATATTATAGGCGATAGCGAAGCGATCCGCCTGGTTATCGCTCAGGTTCATGCCGCAGCCTCGCATACGAAGCCTGTTGTTATATGCGGCGAGCCAGGCACGGGCAAAATGAATGTAGCGGCTAAGCTGCATTATTTGGCAGCGGAAGGGCTTTATCCGCTGTTAACGATCCAGCCGGATAAACTAAATCAATCGGAATGGGAAGCAACGCTGCGGGCGGCAAGAGGCGGATCATTAGTCATTTCCGATGCTGAAAAGCTGTCCCGCGAGTGGCTGCACGCGATAGACGGCACAGATGGAGAAACAAGAATTATTTTGCTTTCCAGCGTTCAGCTGCCGCTGCAGCGTGCACAGCTTATTGTAATACCGCCCCTGCGTGAGCGGGTTGAGGATATTCCGCTGCTGGCTAAGTATTTTGCTGTCCGTGAAGGGGCTGCCCATGCTGAATATGCCTTCTCGCAGGATGCGCTTCGCATGCTAAGCTTATTTCCGTACCTGCGAAATAATGTAGAAGAGCTGCAAGCAATTATTAAGGAAGCTTTTATTCGCAGCGAAGGCAGAATGATTACCAGCGGCCATTTGCGGTTTGGCAGAAGCCGGTCTGAAGGAGAACGGCCCAAGATAGGCCTTGCTCTGGGAAGCGGCTCGCTGCGAGGCTTAGCACATGTTGGCGTCCTGCGTGTATTGCAGCAAGAAAATATTCCGGTTGATTATATTGCCGGCACAAGCGTCGGTTCCTTTGTCGGCGGGGCGTTCGCCGCGGGCATGTCAGCGGATGATTGCGCTGCGGTAGTCGCCACAATGCGCTGGGGGCAGCTAGTAAGGCCCACCTTCCCCAAGCGCTCCTTTGTGCACAATACACCGATGGTAGATTTTATAGAAGGTCATTTGGGCAAGCGCAATATTGAAGATTTGCCAATTCCTTTCGCAGCGGTAGCTTCTGAGGTGGCTACGGGTGAGGCTCATATTATGACGCGCGGCTCGCTGGCTCATGCCATCAGCGCCAGTACAGCTATTCCAGCTGTTATGAGGCCTGTTCGATTTCAAAATAAAACATTGATCGACGGGGCTGTTGTCCACCCAGTCCCGGCAGCGCTTGTTAAAAGCATGGGAGCAGATATCGTTATTGCGGTAAATGTAAGCGCGGAATCATTTGCTAAAGGAACAACTCGGCATTTTATAGACTCTTTGATGAATACAATTGATATGATGAGTGCCAAAATGGTGCGGGAAGAGCTGCAGCTTGCAGATATCATATTGCGTCCCGATCTGGGCTTTCAGCAGATTGGCTTTAAGGATATGAATTTTTGCATTTCCGCAGGCGAGCAAGTAACACGCCAGTCTGTAGAGCAAGTCAGGCAGCTGTTGGATCAGACATCATAGTATAATAATTTGTCAGGAGGATGAGGATGACGGCGCGGGAAATAGTAGAAGCTGTGGCAATGTGCGACCAGCAAGGCAAGCTTTCGCCGGACGGAGTAGGCTGGGCAAGGCATCCGATTATAGCATGCAATGTAAGAGGGAGTTTGTTTCGCAAAAAAAAGTGGAACTATTGGTGCGTAACGAGCCCGCGGCTATTATTTTCAGCGACGATATCCCATTTGGATTATGCGGCTGTTATTTTTATTTATGCGCTTGATCTTGCTACTAAAAAATTTCAAGAGAAAACAGTCGTTGTTCCTTTTGGTAAAGGCTGCAATATGCCTGATGAGGTGTATGCCTCTGTCCGGTATGAAAGTCCGCAGCTCGCCATCGCCTTTGAGGAATTGGGCGGCAGCACCAGCATTAAGGTGCACTGTCCGAGCTTCGGCGGTTTGAAACAGCCCTTTACAGCGAGCCTTCTTATCGAGCGTCCGCAGGATCACGAATCTCTCAATGTCGTTATTCCGTGGAGCAGGGAGAGATTTCAATTTACTTCCAAGATGGAAGCGCTGCCTGCATCCGGCACGATACATTGGCATGAGGAAACGTATTCGATATCCCGGACCGATAGCTACGGCTGTCTCGATTTTGGCAGGGGGAAATGGCCATACCGTGCAGAATGGAATTGGGGCGCTGCCTCAGGCCGGGCTGATGGCAGGACGATCGGCCTCAACTTTGGAGGCAAATGGACGGATGGTACCGGGCAAAATGAAAATGGTTTTGTTGTGAACGGCAGGCTGCATAAAATTCACGAGGATATGATTTGGAACTATAATCAGCAAAATTATATGGAGCCGTGGCATTTGGAAACGAAGGGCACCGATAGAGTGAAGCTGCGCTTTGATCCTATTTTTGAACGTATAGCCGCAACCAATGCTGTTATTATTACATCAAAGGTTCATCAATTGATAGGCACATACAGCGGTTATATCGTTGATGACAGCGGAGAAAAGATTATAATTTCTAATTTGCTTGGCTGGGCAGAAGATCATGCTGCCAAGTGGTAGCGGCGTGAGTGCGATGAGGTGCTGTGCCTGTAGTTACTTAGAACCGCATGAGGAGCTTTCATTGCTCATCGAAGGAAGGTAGATGTGAAAAGTGTGGTTCAAACGTGTATATCAGGTATCAGGCTGTTGAGAAACTTGTCCGGAAACTCTAACGAATGTTAGGAGGGTGTCGATTCATTGTGGGCAACGATTGGCAAGCAAAAAGAAAGGGTAACGAAGAGCAAGATTGCGAATGGAGAAGCGGCAGCGTCCGCCTTTGTTGACCAATTTTAGCTTCCCTAGCTAACTAACTGGTCAGTCGTTCCGCTATACTCCCAAAAGAGCAGTTTTGAGTCGGTAAAGTGACAGGCGTTCCGTTATTGATCCATATATAGCAAATAAAGCTCCCTTTCGAGCCGATTAGCGGAACGTGTGACCGCGAAATTAAAAAAAACGCGTTTTTGAAGCAAATAACGGAACGTGTGTCCATGTCGCGATTCATGTGCGCAACGCTTGATAAGCAATGGGAAAGGGGGAAACGGAGAGCAAGATTGGGAATGGAGAATCGGCAGCGTCCGCCTTTGTAGGTCAATTTTATCCTTTACAGGGGTTGCTTCATCAAAAAATTGGACTACATCAGCGGTCGGAATCCCAAACTTGATCGTAGCAGCCTCCCTTTAGATTGCTTATTGCCCTATCCACAATTAATCGACACCCTAGCCAGCTTCGTTAGAATTATTACTCAACAGCCTGGCATACAGCACCAACTGAACAGGCAGTTATTCAATTTGCTGCAGCAAATGGATAATTTCCTCCTCGGTGATTTGCTCGGAGCCTGCAATTTTCATAATGGCGTCAAGCAGCAGCTGTGAGCGGCTGTCATCCAGATCCTGGTCGTAGAAGCGGAAATAGGTTTTAGGCGTCTCATTAGCAGCTTTAATATATTCATAGACAGCGGCGTTCATATGAGTAGGGTCTACCTCCAGCTGCTGCAGCGAGGAAGGAGAGCCTGTCTGTTCTACATATAACGTCTGTTCCGGCATGCTTAGCATATGCATCAGAACCTCAAAGGAAGCCTCCTGATTTTTATTTCGAGCAATCGCCCATCCTACCGAATAGCCGCCGTAGTAGTCATTATATTGCTTTGCCTGCTGAATGGAAGGGAAGGGCAAATATCCAATGGCCGGATTGCGCAGCAGCTTTTCTGTCGCCCAGTCTCCTTGCAAATACATGGCTGCATCTCCTTCAATAAAGGCTTCTTCCGCCGCAGCAATATCCAGTCCGAGAAAGCCTGTCATAAATGCTTTACGGTCAATCAGCTCGCGAAACAATAAGGCCGCCTCTACGAAGCTGCGCTCTGTAAAATTGTCTGCCCCTTTTGCTGCGCGCTCGAATGGCGAGGCGCCTCCTATGCGGTTGGATAAATAGGCGAACCAATGCAGTAGCGGCCAGCGCTCCTTGCCTGAAATCGCTATCGGCTCGACTTGCTGCTCTCGCAGGACAGCAACAGCATGAAGCAGCTCATCCCAAGTAGCAGGCGGCTTCAGCTTGTATTTTGCAAACAGCTCCTTATTGTACCAGAGCATAACCTTATTGAGAGAAATCGGTATGCCATAAATACGGTCATAGTACTGTGCGCTATGCAGCGCTCCCCGATAAAATCGGCTGCTGAGCTCAGGATCGTTTTCTAACCATTCCGTCAAGTCTGCTACAATTTGCGAATCGACCATATATTTAAACGGCTCTCCCGACCAATAGTAGAAAATATCAGGCAGCTTGCCTGACATCATGGCAACACTCAATTTATTTTTATAGGCTTCTATCTCATAAAAATAAGGTACGATTTGGATGCGCGATTGGGATTCATTAAACCGCTGGATGCTCTCCTCCCAATGCTTTTGACGCTTGTCATTCGTATTAATATTCCAAAAGGTGACTTTAGTAGGGTTGCTGACCGTTCCTCTATTTTTTTCATTGACATTAATTGATGGGGAAGCGGAACAGCCGATTGCCAGTATTAAAATAAGCAGTACAGAAAGATTTAGTAGTCGATTCGGTTTCTTCATCATAAGCAGCTAATAAACACCTCGCTTTCCTGCTAGCCCTTGCGAAATTGTTTTGGGGTAATCCCTTCATTCATACGAAAGGCTTTTACAAAATATTTGGAGGAGCTGAAGCCGGCTGCTTCCGCTATTTCATAAATTTTGTTATCGGTGTGAAGCAGCAGCTGCTTGGCAAGCTGCATGCGGCGGCTGGCGATATAATCGCTAAAGGTCATGTTGAGCTCCTCCTTGAACAAGACGGACAAATAACCGGAGCTGAGATGAATATGATCAGCGACCTCTCTGATTGTAAGGCTCGGCTCGGACAGAGAGCTGTGAATAAACTGCAGCGCTTTTTTCACAAATTCATTTTTAACTACTGGAGTCAGTGCTTTATCCTTATCGATCGTTGGTTGACGCGCCTTCGCTTGCAGCGCCTGCTTCACAGCACTGACCAGCTCTGCCGGCTCCACCGGCTTCAGAATATAATTGACAGCTCCAAGCGACATAGCTGAACGCGCATATTCAAATTCTGCATATCCGGTAAGCAGAATGGAAGTAATATCTTGTCCATCGTCCTTCATCGCTTGCAGCAGCTCAATGCCGTCCAGCCCGGGCATTTTAATATCGGTAATAAGCAGGTCGATACGGTGCGTTCGTGAAAACTCAAGCGCTTCGACCCCATTGGCAGCGCTGGTCAGCGTATGCTGCCCCTGCGACCATTCCATCAAAGTATTTACGATGCCTCGTCTGGTAGGCAATTCATCCTCAGCGATCAGAATAACAGGACTGCTTAGCATTATAATCAGCTCCTTATTGGAATAATCATGGCAATGTGCATCCCTTCACCTGGTGAGCTTTTTAGCTGTAAACTATAATTGGTGCCGAAATACAGCTTGAGCCGGTGTTGAACGTTGAGCAAGCCTAAGCCTGGCGTTTGCGCATGAGCGGCCGATTCAGCCTGCAATCTGCTCCGCAGCTCTGAAAGCGCATCCAGTTTCATGCCCAGTCCGTTATCATTAATTTCAATACGCACGTGGGCCTTGCCATGAATATGAACAGGCAGTGCGTTAATCGCAATATGTCCGCCTTCAACGCGAGGCTCGATGCCATGCGCAATCGCATTCTCGACAAGGGGCTGCAGCATCAGCTTGGGCAGGGCTAGCGTATGCAGCATTTGCTCAGAGTGCACCTGCCAGCTTAATCGAGGGCCAAGCCTGTAGCCCATAATTTCTAAATACATGCGGCAGTGGTTAAGCTCATCGTCAAGCGTCGTCCAGTCATCGTTTGATGTGGAACGTATTGAGTATCTAAACAGCCTGGACAGAGCGATGACCATTCTTGCGCCGTCCGTTTCTTTTTTTTCTACGAGCATCCAGTGCAGTGATTCCAACGTATTAAATAAAAAATGCGGATGAATTTGCGCCTGCAGCATTTTAATTTCGGCTTGATTTTTCAGCCGCTCCTTTTCATAAACCGTTTCAACCATATCATGCAGCTCTTGAACGAGCTTATTGTAGGACAAATTCAGTTCATTCATTTCAAAATTAAAATAGTGCTCGTTGTTAGGTTCAGGCAAGGTGCTAAGCGTAGACCTCATTTTGGAGCGCAGCTTAATAATTGGCTTAGTAATTAAACTGGACAGCGCGCCTACTAACAGAAGGCAGATTATAATGCTGACCGAGACTGCGAAAATAATGGCCTTTTTTAATACAAGCAGTCCGCCTGTGATCGCTGTTAGCGGCACAAGCATCAATATGGACCAATTCGTTTCATTGGATTGCCGGATAATTTGCAAATAGTCCGTGTTATTAATTCGTACAATGGGCGAGGATACAGCAGCCTCCCCGGATTGTCCGGCAGTAGTTTGAACGGCCAGCTTCTGCAGCTGCTCGGCGTCAAGCAAAGCTTGCGAGCTCGCAGCGACGAGCTTGCCGCGCTGATCATATAAATACATGGTGCCGCCCTTGAAGGCTGAAAACTCGGTATGAAAAAAGCTTAGCAGCGCGTCAGAAATTTTTACAATAACGTACCCGCCAGCTGCAAGGTAGTCCTGTTGAAGACGAATTTGCCTCACAGCCAGCAAGTGCTTTTCATCTTTATGGCGATTGCTGGTCCAGACGAGCTGGCCTTCGCGCAAATTGGCAAAGGTGGCCGCTTCCTGTCCGATGCGAATAAGAAAATTTTGATTTTCCAGCGGATAGAAGGGATCTTCGCCAGCGTACAGCTCAATACTTTCGATTTGCCATGAAAATGCCATCAGATGATATAAAATGGGCCGAACGGACAGCTTGTCTTCAATGGACACCGCTTCTCCGACATGCACCTTGTATAGAAGGTCTTGAATGCGCGGATCTGTAATCAGCTGAAGAGTAAGGGCATCGACCTGGGCAAAGACAGCATCGAGCCTTGCGCTTGCCTGCTCGGCAGTAGCTCCGACATATTGCTCGGCTTCGCGGACAAGCTGATCGGACAAGGTACGGTAAAGATATCCGCCGGCAATGGAAAGCACAATGGCAATGACGGTTAAAAAGCCGAGCAGTATCTGTACGCGCGTACGGTTTAAGCGAAGCAATGTGACTAAGCGTGACATGATTACCCCTCCTCACTGTCTGACATGTACGGCTAGCGCAAAACCTCTTGAGCGAGCCTTTCCATTTGAGCAGCCGCTTCTTCAGGGGTAAGCTCATTGCCGAGCAGCGCCTGTGTTGTATCCTTATGCAGCTCGGCCAGCTCAGGAGGCAGTGTCTGGTCATAGAAGGTTTGGACACTTGTTGCGGAGGTCATCATTTTGTTCAGCTCCCGGGTAAAGGGATCAGAATATTGTACGCCTTTTATAGCGCTGATGAGTCCTGCGTCGTCAGCCATCCTTTGCGCAAGCTCCAAGGAAGTCAGCGATTGGATTAACGCGACAGCTGCTTCAGGATGCTTAGAGTTGGCGGAAACGGAAAAGACAGGCGAAATGCCGCCAACGATGTCTGTACGCTGACCCTCGCCGCTTGCAACAGCTGGAAAAGGAAAGATACCGAGTTTTTTTTCAAATTCAGGCGCCTCGTTACGGACGTTGTTAATATAATTGGATGTTTGAATTTCCATGGCCGCTTTGCCAGAATAGATCAGCTGGCGGGACTGCCCCGCGTCATATTGCAGGTTGTTGAAGCCGGGGCTAAAGGCATTTCGCTGAACCAGCTCTTGTAAGAGCCGGCCTGCCTCGATATAAGCTTCATCATCGAAGCCTCGCCCGTTGCGCTCGAAGGCCTCGGCAAAAACTTCATTTCCGGCTATACGATTGGCAAAGTACATTAAAAATAAAGCAGCCGGCCATTTCGTTTTATTGGCTAGCGCAAACGGATATATTTTCTCGGCATTCAATTTATCGATTATAGTTAGCAATTCCTCATATGTTGCAGGAATTTCAAGTCCATGCTTGGAAAAAATTTCTTTATTGTAATAGACAGGCACAACGGTCATTGCAAGCGGCGCTCCATAAATTTTTTCGTCGAAGGTTGCTCCTTTAAGAGCGGCAGGTAAAAAAGCATCGGTATTTATATTATTCGTAAGCTCAAGCACCTGTCCCGCTTGAACGTATTGCTTCAACGAGCCTTCACCCCAGGAATGAAAAACATCCGGCGGATTGCTGCCGCCCAGCGCTAATTTAAGCTTTGACTTATAAGGATCGTTAGGAATTTGTACGATATCAATTTCAATATCACGATGCTCCTCCATAAATTTTTCAACCTGCAATTCAATCATATCTAATCGTTTTCCCGTTTCAATTAACCACAGGACCAGCTTTTTTGTTTCTGCTGCATCTTGGTCAGGTGGTAGATCGGGAATGTTCTCCGTTTTTGAAGAGGTGCCTCCGCATGAGGTTAATAAGGCAAGGAGAATACAAATGGCAGCTGCCGACTTTTTCATGGCTGTCAATCAGTCCCTTGTTAGAAATTTGAAAAGAAACGCTCAAGCTAATTCAAGAGAGAAGCCTCTATCTGACCTCCATTGTAGTCGCAGTTAAATCAGCTATGCAATAGGTATTGTAAACAATGGATAATTTTCAAAAGTGAACAAAAAGCCAGCCTCCGCTCCTCGTTGGAGCAATAAGCTGACTTATAAGCATAAAGCAGAGCGGCTACCCTTTCACGGCGCCGGCGGACAAGCCTTTGACGACCTTCTCCTGCGCGGTAAAATAGGCAATTAAAAGCGGCAGGGTGCCGAGTGTAATCGCGGCCATAATACCAGGAATATTAACGGAGAATTCACCGTAAAATGCGCGCAAGCCTAATGGCAGAGTCATTTTGGAAGGGGTAGTGATCAAAATAAGCCCAAACACAAACTCATTCCAAATATGAATGAAGTTATAAATTCCGATCGTGGCAATCGCCGGTGTCAGCAAAGGGAAAATAATGCTCCAAAACAGCCGGGCATGCGTGCTTCCGTCGACGATGGCGGCTTCGTCAAGCTCTTTTGGAATTTCCTTCACAAATTGCGTCAATATAATAATGGAAATCGGCAGGCTAAAGGCAACATAAGGCCCGGTCAGCGACCAAAGCGAATCGTACAGACCGATTTCTCTAGTCAGAACATAGACAGGAATTAAAGTGGTATGAACCGGAATCATCATGCCGGCGAGAAATAGAAAGTAAAGCGGACGATTCAGTTTAAAGCGAATGCGTGATAGCGGAAAGCTTACCATTGCCGATGTTAAAATAACAATTACGACGCTTATAATGGATATGAGCAGGCTGTTTACAAAATAGCGGTCAATCCCTAACTCAAATACTAGCTTATAATTTTCCCATACAAACGTTCCCCAAAGGGAGGTAGGGCTTTCGAAAAAATAAGCCTGCGTTTTAAAAGAGGTAGCAAGCATATATAAGAAGGGATAGCCGGTAAAAAATAGAAACAGCAGTGCCACAGCATACAGACTGATTCGTTTGAAGGCAGATAGCAACAGGATCAATCCTTTCTGAATGAACTATTCATCGATCTTGTTTCTTGTCCGGTCCAGCATAAGAATGAAGATAGCGACGACAAAAGCAATGATGAACATGGAGAAGGAGACAGAGCTTGCATAGCCCATATTGAATTTGGCGAAAGCTTGCTTGTACATGTAGGTTGCCATTAGCTCTGTTCTGCTGTCCGGACCGCCTTCAGTCATAACGAAGATGAGATCAAAATATTTCAGTGAGCCGATAACGGAAAGTACACAGGAAGTAATAATGGTAGGCTTGATAAGCGGCAATGTAACGAGCCAAAATTTCTTCCAGCCGCTGCATCCGTCAATTTCGGCAGCTTCATATATATCATCTGGAATGCCAGACATAGCCGCACGGAATAGAATCATATAAAAGGGTGTAAACTGCCAGCATATTGTAATAATGACTGCAATAAATGCTGTTTTGGGATCGCCGAGCCAGCCTTGCTGCCAGGCCCCAAGACCGATTGCTTCCAGGAAGCGGTTCACAATGCCGAAGATAGGGTCATAAATAAATGTCCATAGAATACCAAGCGCAACAGTGGACATTAATAAGGGCAAAAAGTAAACTGTGCGGAATAAACGCATCCCTCGAATAGGCGCAAACAATATCAATGCCATGACAAGTCCGAGCGGGATTTGAGTCGCAACAGAGGCAACTACAAGAACCAGATTGTTGAAAATCGTTTTTAAGAAAACTTTATCGCTGAATAGGCGCACATAATTATCAAAGCCAATAAAGGTTTTATCCGCCTGAATGCCGGTCCAGTTGAATAAGCTGTAATACAGGGTGGCAAAGATCGGATAGACAACGTAAAGCAAGTAAATGAGCAAAGCTGGCGCGATAAATGAGATTAAAAAGAGGCCATATTGCTTCTTATTGCTTCCATGCTGCTTTGTGACGGTCTGTTCGGTGCTCATAACGTACGTCCAGCTCCTTCCGTTAGAGGCGAGGGGAGAAATCTCCTCCCCTCGCGCCATTCGTTATTTCAATAAATCTTGTGCAAGCTGCTCCATTTGCTTGGCGGCTTCTTCGGGAGTAACAGACAGCCCGAATAGCGACTGAGTTGTATCCTTGTGAAGCTCCGCCAGCTCAGCAGGAAGTGTCTGGTCATAGAAGGTTTGCATAAAGGTGGCAGAAGTGAGCATATCGTTCATTTCTTTCGTGAATGGATCTGAGTAATTTACGCCTTGTATCGCGCTGATCATGCCGGCTTCGTCTGCCAACTGCTGGGCGAGCTCCAATGAGGTGAGCGCTTGAACAAGCTTCAAAGCTTCTTCCGGATATTTCGTTTTTGCAGCTATTGAAAATACGGGCGAGATTCCGCCGACCAGATCGGTAGCTTTGCCTTTTCCGCCATCGATAACAGGGAATGGGAAAATACCGAGCTTCGCTTCAAATTCTGGCGCTTCGTTACGGACATTATTAATGTAGGAAGCGGTTTGAATTTCCATCGCAGCCTTGCCTGTGTATAGCAGCTGACGAGATTGTCCAGTGTCATATTGAAGCCCGTTAAAGCCCGGGTTGAACGCATTGCGCTTCACCAGCTCTTGAATCATTTCCCCTGCCTTTACATAGGCTTCGTCATCAAAGCCGCGTCCATTGCGCTCATAAGCTTCACCGAAGATCTCGGAGCCAGCTACGCGATTGGCAAAATACATAAGGAAAAAGGCAGCCGGCCATTTCGTTTTGTTGGCCATAGCAAATGGAATGATTTTTGCCTCGTTAAGCTTATCTACGACAGCTAGCAGCTCATCGTATGTTTTTGGTATTTCGATACTATGCTTTTCAAAAATTTCTTTATTGTAAAATACAGGTACGAGCGACATGGCCAAAGGCACGCCGTAAATTTTATTATCGAACGTTGCTGCGCCAAGCGCTGCAGGAATATAAGAGCTTTCATCGATCTTGCCCGTCAGCTCAAGCACTTGATCGGCCTGCACGAATTGCTTCAGCCAGCCGCCGCCCCATGAATGGAACAGATCAGGCGGATTGCCGCCGCCCATCGCTACGGATAGTTTTGTTTTATAAGGGTCATTCGCTATTTGAACAACTTCAACCTCGATATCTTGGTTCTCATCCATAAACTTTTTAACGGCTGCCTCAATAATCTCTTGACGTTTGCCGGATTCAATAAACCAAAGCGAAAGCTTTTTCTTTTCTCCATTTAATGCGGGCTGCTTTTCAGGCTCTTTTGTCGCTGGGCCAGTTGCAGCAGGAGCAGTGCTGCTGGCAGGCTTTTCACTGCCGCTAGAGCCACAGGCGGCAACAAACAAAAGCATAAGAGCACAAATAATCGTTAACGATTTACGCATGAGTAGGAACCCCTTTCAACAAATCGGTTTTATTTTGATAGCGCTTTCATTCTATCATGACCAAGAAACAAGACATAAGGCACTTTGAACATGCAAAATACCACTTTGGTCATATGTTTATATAAAGTTGACTTTTTCTCCAAAACTAAATAGTATAAAGAATATAATCTCCAATTTTATAGCTGATGCATTTATTATTTTGAAAAACAAATCTATTATACACTTTAAGGAGTTGCTAGAATGACTACGCAGAACGTTACGAAGGCTGATATTGTAATCATCGGGGGCAGCTTGGGCGGCTGCACGGCTGCATTATCGGCTCTTAAGATGGGCAAGCAGGTCATTATGACGGAGGAGACGGATTGGATTGGCGGACAGCTGACGAATCAGGCGGTGCCGCCAGATGAGCATAAATGGATAGAATCGTTTGGATGTACGAGGTCCTATCGTAATTTCCGCGACAATATTAGAAAGTATTATAAGGATCTATTCCCCGTTACACAAAAAGCGAGGGAGAACGACCGCCTTAATCCCGGCACAGCCAATGTAAGCCGGATTAGCCATGAGCCGCGTGCAGCGCTGCATGTACTTACTGAGATGTTGGCACCTTATGTGAATAGCGGTAAGCTTTCGATTATGACAGAGCATATTCCAGTTCATGCGGAGACGAAGGATGACGCGGTAACAGCAGTAACGGTTCAAGGGCTGCGCACAGGCAAGCAGCTCGTGCTGCAAGGCGCATACTTTATAGATGCGACGGAATGTGGAGATTTGCTCCCGCTGGCTGGCGTAGAGTACGTAACTGGCGCTGAATCGAAGCAGGACTTGGGCGAGCCGCATGCGGTAGACGGACCGGCTGAGCCGCAAAATATGCAGGCGTTTACGTACTGCTTTGCGATGGACTACATCGAAGGCGAGAATCATACGATTGAACGGCCGGCGGAGTATGACTTTTGGAAGGATTACCAGGCTCCGTTCTGGCCAACCAAGCAATTAAGCTGGTACGGCCTTGTGCCGCATACGCTTGAGCCGATTGAATATTCCTTGTTCCCGGAGCCAGGCCGCTTCTCGCTATGGGAGTATCGTCAGATTATTGATAAGGACAACTTTGAAGAAGGCACTTATGACAGCAGCATTACGATCGTAAACTGGCCGCAGAACGACTATTGGCTAGGCTCGATTATTGATGTAAGCGAGGAAGAAAGACAGCATCATCTATACATGGCCAAGCAATTGAGCCTATCGCTTCTATATTGGATGCAGACGGAAGCGCCAAGACCTGATGGCGGCAAAGGCTATCCTGGCCTGCGGCTTAGAAAGGATGTTGTCGGAACTGAGGATGGCTTGGCTAAATATCCGTATATTCGCGAAGCGCGCCGAATTCAATCCTTGTCTACAGTAACGGAACAGCATATTAGCGCGCAGCCGGAATCGCCGCTCACCGCAGCAGTACCGTTTGAGGATTCTGTCGGCGTGGGCTGCTACCGTATAGATTTGCATCCGAGCACAGGCCTTAATACATTTATCGATATATCTGCCTATCCGTTCCAAATTCCGCTTGGCAGCCTCATTCCAGTTCGCGTGAAAAACGTGCTGCCTGCAAGTAAAAATATCGGAACGACTCATATTACGAATGGCTGCTACAGAGTGCATCCTTCGGAATGGAACATTGGCGAAGCAGCGGGCCATCTATCGGCTTACTGTATGACAAAGCAAGTTACCCCAAAAGAAGTAAGGGAAAACAAAGTCTATTTGACAGAATTCCAGCAGCTGCTGAAGGATCAGGGCTTTGAACTGGAGTGGCCGCATACACACTCCGTATAATAAGAATGGCAAAGCCGCTCCTGCAAAGAAACAGTCAGGGGCGGCTGTTGTGCTTCTTTATGGACAAAATTGCAATATTAAATCTGTTGCGTATACTTTATTTATTATATAAATCGAAGAAGACGGGATGGTAGGCAAAGCGATGAAGAAGATAGCTGTTATAACTTCAGGCACTAGCGATTTGCTTGATGCGATCAAGCTGCAAAAGCTGGCCGTTGATGTCATAGAACCGCGCAGCATTCCAGCTGTAGATTTTGAGCAATATGACGCCATTGCGATGCTTGGCGGAACGGACAATAAGCCGATGCTGCTTAAGGCTGCCGAACGTATTATTATAGAAGCGCAATTGCAAAAGGGAAAAAAGGTTTTTGCCGAATATGTTGCGAGCATTGGGCATGTATACTGCGCGCAGCCGGAAAGCACGCAGTTTCGCAGACTGGTATTCTGCTCTGAGGACGTTCAAATCGAAGGGCTTGAGCTTGGCATGCTGCTGGAGGATCAGAGCGGCATGCGCATCAAGCCGCATGATATTGCGTGCAGCCATAACGTGCCGATTTTGCAATATACGACGGTACACGCTCATGACCGAATAGAGCTGCCTTCGGATTTCCATAAGCATATTTCGGACCGGGCTCTATGGTTCGAGAATCAGGGTCAGCTGCTTGTATGTTCGTTTAGGCTCAGTTCTTTTATTAGGGCAAGGTTTGCGCCAAGAGCACGAATAGAGAAGATCGTTGCGTTTATTATGGAGTGGCTGACCGGGCAGCCCTGCGATTTGGAGCAGCTTCCCCAGAGCTACACAACTGGAAGTTTGCGCGCGGATTGGACGATCGATCAGCACGCCATGTATGCTGCGCAGCTTGCAATGGGCTGGTTTGAACGCGCTAACATCGTTAGAAATAATGGGTTAGAAGGCGCAATTGAAGGGCTCGGCTCTGAAATTTATTGTGACGGAAGCCAAAAAATAAACAGCGTACAGCGGGCGGATTGTATTGGCGAAATATCTTTTGCCTATTATATGGAGCATCTTGTTCATGGCCGTTCAAGCAGCCTTGAGTTATCCAATCAGCTTTATCAATACATGATAGACCACTTTGTATGCAAAGAATGGGGACCTTTTCGCGGTATGATGCGCTGGACCGAGGAGGCTTGGGGAGTTTGCTATCAGGATGATGTGGCAAGAGCTATTATTCCGCAGCTGCTCAAACAGCTTTATGAGGATAAGGATGACGAGCTGCCTCAAATTTTTCAAATTTTAGAGTTTCTAGTGCAAACGACGGGCGTTGACGGCACTCGCATTATGCGGACAGACAATAAGGATCTGACCAATGCCGCTATTGCACAGCTAAGCATGGAGCCGGGTAATTTGCCGAGCGCTCATTACAATGGTTATTATATAGCAGCACTGCTGTTGGCGTACAAGCTTGGCGGCAAGCAGTCATTTTTGGATACCGCACTAAGAGGTCTTGATACGATTATGAATGTGTATCCGAACACGACGAGAGAGCAAAGCGAGACGCAGGAATATTGCCGTTTGATATTACCGCTCAGCTGGGCTTATTGGGTGACGGGGGCTGACCGATATAAAGATTGGCTCTATCAAGTAACGCAGGATTTACAAAAATTCCGGCATTCGTCTGGCGCTTATTTGGAGTGGGACAGCGGCTATACAGCGGTTATGCGCAACGAGGTCGGCGAAGGCGAAAGCTCCTTGCTTGCACATAACGGAGATCCTGTTGTAGATTTATTATATTCCAACAACTGGCTGCCAGTCGCATTTATGCAGGCTTATTTTGTAACGAAGGATGACGATTTCCTCCGTTTGTGGGAGGAGCATGCCAGATTCATCGTTCAGGCGCAAATTCATAGCGATAATCATTATATTCATGGCGCTTGGGCAAGAGCGTTTGATGTAAACCTGAAGGAAGTGTATGCTTCTCCTGCCGATGCTGGCTGGGGGCCATGGGCGATAGAATCAGGCTGGACGGTTGCTGAAATAGCAGCCGGACTTATGATGGGGCTTGCTCGCGATCAATTAATCGAAAAATACAGATAAATAGCGGATGATTTTTGTTGAAGGAAGGATGATCGCATTCATGCAAAGTGTAGGAGCTACGCTTCTTAACATTCAAAGCCATTATAACGGACTTACGAAAACGGAACAAAAGGCAGCAAAATATATTTTAGATCATGCGCAGGATGTTATTTATTACTCTGTTACTGAGCTGGCTGAAAAAGCGGATGTCGGAGAGACGTCGGTACTGCGCTTATGCCGCAAGCTGAAGTTTAAAGGGTTTCAGGATTTCAAGCTGTCGCTCGCCCAGGATTTGGTGCGCCCGACGGACCATCTGCATAACGAGGTGACGGAGCAGGATGATCCGGCTGCGCTAAAGCATAAAGTGATTTCCACTCATTTGCAAATATTGGAGCAGACCAGAGAGCTGCTGAATCGGGAGCAGCTTGCCAAAACGATCGATCTTATAACTGGAGCTGAAAGCATTCATTTCTTCGGGGTAGGCTCGTCAGGATTATCGGCAGCACAGGCCGCCCATAGCTTCTCACGAATCGGTATTAGAAGCTATGCCAAGCAGGATACACATTTTCAGGCGATTGAAGCATCTCTAATGGATGAGCGTTCCGTCGCGATTGGCTTGTCTATTTCCGGCAGCACGAAGGATACAATCGACAATTTGCAGCTTGCCAAAGCAGCCGGCGCTAAAGTTATTGCGATTACAAGCAATGCGCGTTCGCCGATTACGAAGCTGGCCAATCATTCGCTGCTTATGGTTGCCAAAGAAAATCCGCTGCAGGGCAGCTCCATGTCGGCCAAAATTTCTCAGCTTGCCATAATCGATATTTTAAACGTAGCAGTAGCGCTGCGTATGAAGGATGACGCGCTTAGAAACCGTGAGAAAACAGCAAAAGCGATATCTGACAAAATGTTCTAAAACGAACCATTTCAAAAAATTACAATAAAAACTTATTTATTTTGCATCAAAACAGGTGCGAAGTAAATAAGTTTTTTGTTATTCTAAGAAGGTGCACCTAGAATAGGGGGATTAGAATGAAGAAATCTGTCTACTTGCGCTTGCTGCTGCAAATCACGATAGTTGTCGTTGTAAGTATTAGCTTGCTGGCATCCTTGCTGTACAACTATACCTCCAATTTGCTAAAAGAAGAAATTGTGGGAGCCAATAATGAGCTGCTGCTGCAAACAAGCAAAATAGTCGATCAGTCATTATATGAGGTGCAGCAAATGACAACCGCGCTTAGCTTGGATTCGAGCGTGCTTAAATCTGTTATGCTGCCTTGGAATTTAGATGATGAGTACCGCTTTTTGATGGAAACGTCAAAAACGTTTGATACGCGTTTAACCTCATCTAATTACATTCATTCTATTTATTTGTACAGCGCTCAAAATAAAAAATTAATTTCCAGCGAAGGGATTACAGAGCTGGACAGCTTTTCCAATCGAGATACGCTAGAGCGCTTTCTTAACTCCAAGCTGACATCGGCTTGGGAAGCTACGCAGGTTAAGTCGGTAAACAGAGATGAACATTTTATTAGTTATATGGTAAGCACGCCGCTTAGAAATCAGAAAAAATTAGGCGCGCTAATGATTAATTTGAAGGAAGATGTGCTTTACAACGCAGTAGTAAATACGAATAATCGCAAGCTTGGCAATGTGGCCATTTTGAATGACGAAGGCGAAGTATTGTCTTATAAAGATAAAAGCATGCTGCTTGACCGATTCGACTGGATCGATATGTCAGCGTTTTCAAACAGCAGCGACGGCTATTTTATGCAAAAGATCGACGGTAAAAAAATGTTTATTACGTATTTGCGCTCTCCGTTTAACGATTGGATTTACGTCACGATTAACCCTTATGATGATTTGTTCCAGCGCTCCTACGAAGTAATTACGATGACGATCCTTATAGCCGGGATTGGACTAGTCGTTGGTCTGCTGTTTGCGCTTATTATATCGAAAAGTCATTACCGTCCAATTCGCAGCATGATGCAGGCGCTAGGCATTCATATGGATAAACGCGAGAAGCATCAGGATGAGTTCAGTTATATACGCAAATCAATCGACCATATTCAGCTTGAAAATGAAGCGTTTCGTCAAAGATTTCAGGCTCAGGAGCTATTGCTGCGTGATCATTTGCTGACAAATCTTCTTTCGGGCAAACTATCGGATGAAGAGGCTACAAGCGATCAGCTGCAGTATTACGATATGGATTTGGGCTCTGCCAATTATATCGTGCTCGTTTTAAGAGCTCATCTGGTTACAGGTGACGCTGTACAGATGGATGAAAAGCTGAAAAACTGGGTATATTTTCATATCAGAACCATTTGCGAAAAGCTGATTGCTGAAACTTATAAGGGCGCTTATATTGCTGCTTATCATAAGCATGACGTGCTTATTTTGCACCATGAAAATTGGCAGAGCGATGAGCGGCAAACGGAGGAAATGAAGCGCTTCGCCGCTAAAATACAGCAGCAGGCTGCAGAGGAGATTGAGCTTATCGATGTCATTACGATCGGAATAGGCGGCAAATATGAAAGGCTGACCGATATTCATCTTTCTTATGAGGAAGCAGTCGAAGTATTGCTTTATGAGAAAATATCCGGAAAAGGAAGTATTTTGTCCATTCATGATCTGAATGTAAATCGCGCTAACCGCAATTCATTTATTAATTATCAGCAGTATATCGATCGTTTGACGGGCGAGTTGAAGACGGGAAGTTTTGATAAGGCGGTTGCGACAAAAGCGATGATTTTGAATCAAGTGCAGCAGGACGAGCAATCGGGCATGTATTTGAAAAATATAATACTTTCCCATTTATTCAACGCGCTTGTTAAAGTTAGAATTGAGCTGTCGCTTCCCGAGGAAGAAATCGAGAGCAGCACCTGGCATTATGAATTTATGAAGCTGAAAACAACGGAGGATATAAGCAGCTACCTGCTGCGTATTATGGAGGGCATTGCTAAAAGCCTGGAGGCAAGAAGCAGCTCCAAGCATTCCGAGGTTATGATGAAGCTGGTTGCGTATATTCGTGAGCATTACAGGGAGCAGCTCAGCCTGCAAATGGTGTCTGATATGATTTTTATGAACAGCAATTATGTATCGAAGCTGTTTAAGGATACGACAGGCATGACGTTTATCGATTATTTGACCGATATTCGCTTCAAGGAAGCGTGCCGCCTGCTTGCAGAGACGGATTATTCGATTAATGAGGTGGCCGAAATGTCAGGCTTCAGCAATAAGCAAAGCTTGAATCGCACGCTGAAAAAAATGACGGGCTTAACTCCGACAGAATATCGCAACAGCGAAATTGAAAAACGGCTGCAATAGCCGTTTTTTTAATTTTTAACATAAGGTTACAAGTAAATGACCGGGATGCTGCTGTCGTTAAGTTTGAGCGGAGGGTCGCTGTTGCCTTCAATAAATCGAT
>NZ_JBOZWO010000039.1:0-58069 GCF_050864975.1 Paenibacillus sp. GXUN7292
CCCACAATTTTATCTGATGCATAATTTCCTAAACAACAAAAAAAGGCCAGCCATATTGGCTGACCTCATACAAAACGAACCCCACCGCTCCTCCAGCGCATACGCTGTTTACGAACTGCGCCAGTTATTTGCGGAGATAGGAATCAGTGTACTCCCGTATAATTTGCTGGCCGCCGTTTTTCTTCCACAGCTCAACTTGCTGGTAGAAGTCTTCCTTGTTCAGCTTGCCGAGAATATAATTGTACGTTGCATCAGAAATAATTTTATACAGCTCCAGACTTCTTTCATCATACGTTTTCGATTCCAGCCCAACCGCAGGATCTTTTACAATAAACTTATTGTTATCCTCGCTAAGTGCCTCCGCAAGCTCCCACATCGTTTCTTTTTCCGCGGCCTTTATTAAATTAGGATTGCTTATTTCCGCAAGAATTAATGCATGAAGCGCATTGACTTCCGTAGAGCGAAGCTGTGAGGTTTCCTCTGGCAGCTGCACCTTTTTATCCTGCACAGAATAATGCTTGCCTTCAATCCCGTACTTCATCAGATTGGCCACTTCTTTATCCATAGTCCGATCAAAAAAAGCGAGCACCTGCAGCAGCTCAGACTCTTCTTTAATCGCTTTTTTCGAGAATAAATATAAGCCGTTATAGTTTGGAATAGACCATACCCGATAGCCCTGCGGCCCTTCAATCCGATTTACTAACGTGAATCGGGCTGCCGGATTAAACTGTCTGGCTTCATCCGATAGTCTTTGCACATCGGTCATGCTGCCTATATATATGCCCGCTTCGCCGCGAATCACTTTGTCTCTCTGCATTTCCTTGCTCGTTACAGGGAAGTCAAGGTTGATCAGCCCTTCATTATACAGCCTCTTCATAAAATCCATCGTATCCATATATTGCGGCGTCTCAAATTCCGGAATAAGCGTCTGCCCTTCAATCCTCCAATTGTTGGGTGTGCCAAAATATGAGCTCAGCGTCTTGAACGCTCCATATATTAAATCATTGCGGTCTGCCAGACCGATCGTGTCCCGCTTGCCATTATTGTCGGGGTCATCGACGGTAAATCTTCTAATCACCTCATACAGCTCATCCAACGTTTTTGGCTCGCTGAGGCCCAATGCCTCCAGCCAATCCTTGCGGATAATGATGCCTTGCCTTGAGGACGGCCGCTCTGTATATAACCCATAAATTTTCCCGTCTACCGCCGCTTGGTTCAAAATATCGTCGCTCAAATGCCGCAGATTTGGAAACTGCTCCAAATAAGGGCCGATTTCCCAAAACGAGCCTGACCGAATTTCATTTTTCATAAATATATAATCAGTATGCTTAACAAAAGTTACCTTTTTCATGGAGTTGGTTGTGATAGCTGTGTTCATCTTGTCAAAATAAATGCCGTCATTTACCCAATTAATATCAAGTGTTACATTCGTCAATTGCTGAAGCTGTTCCATTACCTCCTGACTAGGGGGATGAGGAAAATGCAGCGGTGCCATAATTGAAATATAAACCTTGTCATCCTGATTGCTTTTCATAGCCGATGAAGAGCAGCCCGTAATTGTCGCAGCCAGTAAAACCATCAGCAGCAGGCTTGGAAAAATAGGAAAAGCGAGCTTGGCATTGTTGCGCTTCATATGCAATCCTCCTTGAGTTTATAAGCAATTACAGACATAATCTAAGGTAATGATTATCCGTACTGCAGATGATTATTGCCCTAAATGTATGCGTTTACTACAATTACTCTAATGATTATACATGAGCTAATGATTACTTCCAGATGGGATGTTGAATGTCGTGCGATCACTTTCTTATCTTAGTAAATTGACCATATTCGGATTTCTGCTAAGCACACTGCCTGTCTTATTTATCGGTACGTTCGCTTATGTTACTTCATCCAAGGAAATTAAGCAAAACGTGAATCAAAGCAATTTGCAGCTGCTCATGCAAATCAATTCCAATGTAGAGCAGAAGCTGATCACTGTCAACCATACCTTTAACCAGGTACTTAATTCCACCGTGCTGAAAAAAGCGATGAACCAGCAGCTCTCAGCCGACCAGTTCATGCTTTATGACGACCTGCGCAACGAGCTGCGCCATATGCAATCCTTTGATACCAAACTGGAGGATGTTGTTCTTATCAACGAACGGTATAACTGGATGATTAAAAATTCCGGGCTGTACCCTTATGAGCAATACCCGTATAACGAGCAGCTTTCGGAGCTGCTGGAAAGCCCGGAAAACTCCTTCTGGACGCTGCTGCCTGCAGAGTGGTTTTATAGCGAGGAGCAAGGCCGCGGCGGCGCTGCCTGCGGCAATGTGATCAGCCTGGTCAAAAAACTTCCCGCTTCGGGTCTGGACAAGCATGGACTCGCTTTTGCGAATATTACAACATGCCAGCTGGAGCAGCTGCTTGAGAGCAAAGACAGCCAGCATTCGACGATGATGGTGCTTGATGACCAGCAGCGCATATTACTGCATCCTAATGCCGCGCTGATTGGCAAAACGGTTACGGCAAGCGGCTTAAGCGAGCAAAGCTGGGATAAAAGCTCCAACCAATTCCAAGCCACCATAGACCATAAAGAGTATTCTGTTTCCTATTTGCGCTCCGAGCTTAACGGCTGGGTATACGTCTCGATCACATCGATGTCCAGCATTATGAAGCACTCAAACAAAATAGGCTTATATACGCTCTATATTTGTTTAATTATGCTGGCATTGTCCATGCTGATCGCTTGGCTGGTATCCAGGCGCATGTATTCTCCGATTCAGCTGCTGCTCAATCAAATCGGCGAGCGTTTTACCGATATTAAAGCGAGGAAAACAGATGAGTTTCAAGCGATTGGCGAACGCGTACACTACTTGTTCCAATCCAAGCATAAGCTTGAGCAGGAAATGAGCCAGCATATCCAGCAGGTGAGCATCTTCTACTTGATGAAAGCATTGCAAAGCAGCGTCAAGGAGCAGGATATGACAGTGAAGCTGCGCCAATTCGGCTATGGCGAGCAAGTAGACAGCTGGAAGTCGATGGCAGTCATTACGATGCAAATCGATTTTCTAGAGGAAAGCCGCTATTCCAAAAATGATCTTGATCTGCTCTTGTTCGCTGCACACAATATTATCGATGAGCTTATCCCGAGCTCACAACGCTTGGAGTCCGTCATTATGGACCAAACCGTCATTATAATTTTTGGCAGCAGCCAAAGCGATGCCGCACTGTTCCACAATGAAATTTATGCGGTAACGGAGCATTTGCAGCAGCAGATCAGCGCTGTTTTGAGTGTGCAGACGAGTCTTGGCCTCAGCTTGCCGTTCCATTCTTTCTCACAAATAAGCACTGCCTATCGCGAAGGGCTGGAAGCGCTCAAGCAGCGAATCAAGCTTGGGCATGGCATTATTATTCAGTATGAGAATGTAGCAGCTGACAAGGCAAATCTGCAGCTGAACTATCCTTCTCACCTGGAAAATGAGCTTTTTGATGCGATCAAGCTTTCTGAGCAGGAGCATGCTTATGATTTGCTTAAGCAGCTGCTGCAAACTGTTTTTTCAGCCGAGCTGCTGCCGCATGAATACCAAATTCCTTTATCTCGTTTATTAAATAACATTATCATTATGATGCAGGAATCAGGCATCAGTGTCAGCCATGTTTGTTCCGGCAGCAGCTCGCTGCCGGAGCAGCTGCTTCGCCTGCAGACGAAGACAGAAATCGAGGAATGGTTCCGAGCAAGCATCATGGAGCCGCTTATTCATATTTTCAAGGATAGGCAAGAAGCCCAATATCATAATATATCCGAAAAAATTATCGATTTGGTGCAGCATCATTACGATACCGATCTTACGCTGGAGGAATGCGCTTCAAGGCTTCATTATAATGCCAACTATTTAAGCAGCGTCTTCCGCAAGGAAACGAGCCATTCCTTCAGCGAATACTTGTCGATGTATCGGTTTAAAATGGCGCGGCAATGGCTCGTTGAGACAGATCTGCCCATTAAAGATATCGCAGCCCGGCTGCGCTATAACAACCCGCAAAACTTTATTCGCTCCTTCCGCAAGCAGGAGGGCATTACACCGGGGCAGTACCGGGAGAAGAAACGGGGTTAGGCACAAGGATAACAGCTCCGCCATCCTTTATATAGGCGAGTTCAAAAAAGATCGAGTCAAAGGGGATTCCCTCTGCTCGATCTTTTTCACTCGAATTATTATGACTCAGAGCTCGCTGCGGTTTCTTTGCTGGATACAGCAGCTTTCGGCATTTTATCCTTGGCGGAACGCAGCGGTATTTCTTTAAGGAACAAGGCAATGACTACCGCGACAGCAGCTACGACAGCACCTGTAAGAAATGTAGTCGTAATGGCGGAGCTGAGCGTTTCGCGGAACATATCCAGCATTTTCTCAAATGCGGCCTGCAAATCAGGCGGCAAGCTTTTCATCGCCTCGGCTATTTTCGGCTGATCGAGCAGCTCCTGGGGATTAGCAAACAAGGCCAGTTTTTCTTTAAGCGCCGGATCCATCTGAGCTGCCGATTGGGCATTGGCGGAAGCCTGCTCAGTCATTCTTTTAGCCAGATTGGAGCTCATTACACTGCCCATAACAGCAATGCCGATTGTACCGCCCAAGTTGCGGAACAGCTGAGAGGTCGCTGTTGCTACGCCCAGCATTTTCGGCGACACTGCATTCTGAACAGTCAGTGAGAACACTGGCATAGCGATACCGATTCCCAGCCCCAAAATAATCATATATCCTATAAGGTATCCAATTGAAGTATCTGCCTTCATAAAATACATAAGAACCATGCCGAGGGTCATAATGACCAAGCCGATTAATGCCATCTTTTTGTACTTCCCGGTCTTGGAAATCAGCTGTCCGGCAACGGCCGTCGTCACGAGCATCGCAACCGACATCGGCATTGCTACATAACCAGCCATTGTTGGTGATATTCCCTTTACCCCTTGCACGAATATAGGAACATATATGATTGCTCCCATCATACCTGCGTTCAAGAAAAATCCGACTAGATTTGAAACCGTAAATACGCTGTTCTTAAATAGACCTAGTGGAAGAACAGGGCTTTTTACTCTCAATTGCACCTGCATAAAAATAGCGAAAGCTGCTAATGCCGCTGCAAAAAGACCAATAATTTGCCACGAGGCCCAAGGATATTTCCCTTCTCCCTGGCCAGCCCATGAGAATGCAAGCAGCATAGGTACTATGGTCAAGGTAAGCAAAGCGGAACCCCAATAGTCAACGGATTCATTTTCCCGCTTAGCCGTCTTAGGAAAGTTGAGCATAATCAAGACGAAAGCAACGATGCCCAGCGGCAGGAAGATCCAGAATACCCAGTGCCAATCAAGATGATCGACAATATACCCGCCAAACAGCGGTCCCAGCACGCTTGACAGTCCAAATACAGCACTCATAACTCCTGTCCATTTGGCCCGTTCCCTGGGCTCATACAAGTCGCCTATCGCTGTAAATACCGTAGACATAATAACACCAGCGCCAGCGCCTTGGATTGCGCGGTAAGTAATCAGTTCAAATATGCTGCTTGAGAAGCCTGAAAGTAAAGCTCCGATCATAAATAAGCCGATTCCGGATAATATAAACGGCTTTCTCCCGTAAATATCAGAAAGCTTGCCCACTAGAATGGAGGCTACCGTAGAGGTAAGCAAATAAATCGTAATCGCCCAGGAGTAATAATCCATTCCGCCGAGCCTTGCGATAATTCGCGGCATCGCAATACCGATAATGGTCTGATTAATTGCTGCAAAAAATAATGCTGTTATAATCGCAATCATAATCGAAATTTTGCGTTTATCTGATAATTGCTCCATTCCTCCTACCCCTTTTCAATTTCGTTAATATTTTTTAAAATCTGCTCATAAATTCTCGTCAAGTGCTTTAAATCTTCATCCGATACACCTTCAAAAAATGATTTCACCACGCCTTTAATATCCATCTTGAGACTTTTTACAATCTCGCTTCCGGCTTCTGTAATTTCTAAATAAACGACACGGCGGTCCTCCTCATCACGCTTTCTCTCCGCATAGCCTGCGCTAATGAGTTTATCTGACAAGCTTGTCACGGCTCCGGGCGTAATTCCCAATTTTTCAGCCAATGCTGAAAATTTCTGCGGGCCTGCTGCATTCAATCGAAACAATATTGTTCCTTGTGAACTCGAAATGGTATGCTCCATTTTTTTCTGCCACGCTGCGCCTATTTTGCGCTGAAAATCTATATATAGCTCTTCAAATTCAGTAAGAATATGCTGCCTGGTCAAAACTAAACCTCCCATCCGCTCATAGTATACCCTCTATATTGTTTACCCACTAAAGTATTTATTCAGTATAATACGAAGTAATTTGTCCCGTCAAATATTTTAAATAATTTTTGTATTACATGAATAAACGGCTCCCCCGTCCTTGGACAGGTGCGTTTGCCGGCGAATTATAAGAACAAGTTTATAGTGAAAACTTATAAAGTCTTATAATTAAATAAAAAGCGCCAGCAAGCTGGGAGCCTTTTAATCGATATTATAATAAATATAATGGCTGTAAGGGTAAGGTTATTGGGCTGCAGGGACATTACGATAAACACGCCCGGCTTCAAAAGATAAATCCTCAGGATGCTGGTTAAACAATTCACTGACTGTAACAAATTCATAGCCCTGAGCCGTTAGTTTATCCATAATCGGGCCAAGCGCATCCGCTGTCGAGCTGTACAAATCGTGGAACAGAATCACTCCGCCGTCTTTAGCTCCGGCAAGCGCCGCTTTTATAACTTTATTTTTATTTCTATGCTTCCAGTCCAGCGTGTCAACCGACCACATCATAATCGGCAATTGCGCAGCGGCGATTACGATATCGTCGTATGCGCCGTATGGCGGCCTGACTGTGCCGGGCCATATGCCTACTGTATCATAAACAGCCTGCTGTGTTTTAAGCAGCTGTTCTTCAATTTCTTTTTCTGTCAGCTTTGTCAGCTCGGAATGGTTCCAGGAATGATTGCCGATTTCATGGCCTTCGTCCACCATTCTCTGCATTATTTCCGGATAATATTGCACCCGGTTGCCAAGCACGAAAAAGGTAGCCTTGCCGCCTTTCTTTTTCAAAATATCCAATATGACCGGCGTTACCTTTTTATGGGGACCATCATCAAAGGTGAGCGCAATTTTGCGCTTCGCTTCTGCTGCAACCACAGGTGATGCTGAAGGCGGCACCGCCGTTTCCGCTTCACCCTCCGAAGGCTCCGTACCTCCAGGCTTTATAGAAGGCTTCTGTACGGCAGCGGGGGGTGTCGGCTCATATGGGACATAGTTTGCTTCCCATTTGTCATTCCATTCCACATACGGGACAGAAATTGTGTGAATCCCTGCCGTTCTGGCAGCAAGCTGGTACCAATCAAAATAAAAAATCAACTCATGATCGGTTAAAATAAACGTTTTGAAATTATCAGGCTCGGGAGCCATCTCCTCTTCCAGCCGCTGCGGATCATAATAATCGTCGAGCTGGCCTGTTTGGATTATTTTTTGCCGGCAATAATGTGAAAGATCATGTAAATAGTTAGAATCGGCTTTAAAAATATCCTCTAATTGAAGCAATTTGTTTTGTTCTAAGGAAATATTTACAGAAAACAGATTGACCTCTTGATTAGAGCCTCCGAAAAATTTATTTTCAGTAAACAGCACTGCAATATATTTTTCCGATAAAAATTTAATTTCATATTCAATCAGCAGCTCGGGAATGACTTCCTCGCCTATTTTGCTGTGTGCTTCTATCAATTCGGTTTTATATACATCGATACGCTCATCGAGCAGCGCTCTAATCGACTGATCGATGTCTGGCCGCGAAAGCAGCGGATAGTGTACGGCATGATGGTAATGCTCCTGCCAGTCAATATCGGAAACGATGTCCAGCTCAGGATAATTCGCATGTTTTCCGATAACAATCCCTGTACTAGGATGTTCACTTGCCGGAGGCAATGCAGGCGTCTTAGCAGGCGCTGCAATAACAGGTGTTGCAGACGGCTCATTTGCAGTTGTGCTAGAGCAAGAAATAAGCAGCAGCGAGAACAACAAGCACAGCATACGCATATATTTCATAACAGACTTCCTCTCTGCTGTAAATAACATAAAACTAGAGGCTTTTGCCTTATTCATAATGAATCGACAGCCTCACTATTATCCTACTGCTTTTCAAATGAAAACAGCAAGTACTTTTACAGTAGAAGAGTACATAAACTTACAAGAAGAAACGCGGCGCGTCCTTGGCTAAGGATGTGCCTCTTCTCGGTGGAATATAGGTATAGGTATAATGTGAAAACTTATACTTGCCTATATTACAAAAAACAGCCAGTGACAAAACAGTTCGTTTTGCCAGCTGGCTGCGTTTAAAAGGATCTGCTTATTTCATTGCATTATTGAGCGCGCGAAGCTTCAATATCTAGCGAGACTGCAACATCATCGCCAATCAGCACTCCGCCTGTTTCTAGCACAGCATTATAGGTCAAGCCATAGTTACTGCGTTTTAAAGATCCTTTCACGCTAAAGCCTACTTTTTCATTACCCCAAGGGTCTTTGCCCGCACCTTCAAACACAACTTTGAACGTTTCGGAATGAGTAACGCCATGAAGTGTTACATTGCCCGTTACATTGTATTCGTCATCGCCTGTTTTTGTAATGGACGTCGATTGGAAATCCATTGTCGGATATTTCTCAATTTCAAAAAAGTCTGCAGAACGAAGATGCGCATCGCGGTCATTATTTCTCGTATCTACACTGTTCAAATCAATGGAAAACGCAATATCCGCTGTAGTCAAATCGAAAGGGTCTGCTTCAATTTTTGCTTCAAACTCATGAAACAAGCCCTTTACTTTAGCGATCATCATGTGACGAACTGAAAATTCAATTGCGGAATGCGCTACATCTACTGCCCAAGCTGATTTTGTCATTATTATTGCCTCCTAGATTTTATATTCAAGTTAATTACTAACTTTTTTATATTAAATAACATATATATAGTTTATCAATTTTATTTCATTTGTCAATACCTTACTTTTATATAATTAAAAAGCTGTCCTCTTGGCCATGCGACTAGGCAAAGGGAGCAGCTTTCATCTTTTCCTTATAACATAAAATCTATGTTTATAATTGCTTTTATTCCTGATCATCTTCTTCATCGTCATTATCATCTGCATCATCTTCTACGTCTGCTTCATCTTCCACTGAAGCTGCTGCTTCCTCCAATTCTGCGTCAAGCACTAGCTCGATTTCTTCCTCTTGGGATTGACTTACTTCATCGTTCAGTTCTTCACTCATATATGTCACCTCCCTGTCCTATAATAATTTAATTGTATCTTTTTCATCATTTGCCGCAAGAGGTGTAAATTGTCGCTTTATAAGAAGTAATCTCGCATTATGCAGACTGGCGGTTTTGCAACCTTTTAAACCCGACTGAAGTCTAGGATTAGTTGAGACCAGCGACGGTATCTAATACTTTCAGCAAAAGGTACGATGAATTATAATAATAGTACATAAATTTTAGTGCCGGCTGTTTTATTTGAATTTAAAGGTTTACTATTATATTAAAAAGGAGGATTGTACATGTACCCTGTATGGGTGAGTCTGGAACGAACCGCATTTATCGGCTTTATCCTTATTAGCTGGTACGCAAGCTTTAAAGCTACAAAATTGCATCTTAGCCAACATGAAAAGGAGCTTTTTGAAAGAGCTCGTAAATTATACAATCTGCTTGGAAGTTTGATTTTTCTTTCTTTAATTGTAGTCATTACGAATCTGACCCTGCATTGGCCGGTGTACACATCCTTTGATGTACAGCTAGTTGTGCTGCGAATTTTTTGTATGCTGGTTCCGATATTAATGCTTTGGATGCTATCTCGCCCCAAGCTTGCCATGCTGATGAAGCGCACGTCATCGCAGACCAAGCAATCACTGGACACTGCGCGCAGACGTCACGCTACCCATCCTGATCTTGCAGCTCCGTTTCAGCTTGCGGCGTTAGGCTCATCTGCCACTGCCATTTGCAATATTATTCCTACCGCTACGTTTACGTGGCGCGACAGCTTTATCGCAATGGCTATCATCATCATCGCAGGCATTATTATTTGGTTTATGCAGCATAGAAATAGCGAAGTCGCAACAGCTGCCGGCGATTATATGGCTAATCATGAGGAAAGGCTGCGTCATCGCTTTTAGTGAATTTAAAAAAACTTATGAATGAACTGAATTGGAGAGTGTACGATGAAACCATCAGCCATTGCCGGAATCGTTTTGCTTGTGCTAGGCTTACTGCTGCTGATTGCAGGAGATGAATTTGGACCAAGCTCATTTTTTTACTATTTCTGGCCTGTTATGTTTATTATGCCAGTAGGCGTGTTTTTTCACTGGTTGTACTTCCAAGCGCTGCAGCGGCGTGGGATCGGCCTGCTGATCCCTGGCGGCATTCTGCTTACCGTAAGTCTTGTATGCCAGGTATCCATGCTGTTCGACAGCTGGAAATATATGTGGCCTGGCTTTATATTAGCACCAGCCGTAGGGCTTCTTGAGTTTTACTGGTTCGGCAATCGCAATCGCTGGCTGCTGCTTCCAGTCGTTATCCTTACATCGCTTGCGGTTATATTTTTCTTTGTTTTCTCGGTAGGCTATTTGCTGCAATCCGTTTCCGGATTCCAGCCATATATTGCAATTGTGCTGCTTATATGTGGCGCTTCCTTACTGTTTTTTAACAAGACAAAGCGGCCTCGACGTCCTTACTTGTAATCGCACAGATGGAAGTTTATATGATACACTGTAAAAACAGCTTGCTTGCCAAGCTGTTTTTTTGAATTATAAGACTTTATAATTTTCACTATAAAGTTCTTATAATTCACCGGTAAATACGCCTATCCAAAAGACGGCGGAGCCGCTTATCCTTGCAATGCAGCTGGCCATTTATCGCCAAAACATATTGTCGTACCAATCCCACAATGCTATTATCATGTTCAACAATAGATGATTGTAAGATCTGTACATCATACCTAATTTTAAAAACAAAGGTGAAGCTATATGAATCCAACTATATTAGTTGTCGTTGCAGTTGAAGCTGAAAGAGCAGCCGTGCTGCAAGGCCTGTCGGAGCAGGCTCCAATCAAGGTTATTACTTGCGGCGTCGGGCCGGCAGCTGCTGCTGCTGCAACTGCCATGGAGCTAGCCGGCGGCGGTTCCTACCAGCTTGTAATAAGCGCAGGTATTGGCGGCGGCTTTCATCCTCAGGCTGCTATCGGCAGCCTTGTCGTTTCAAGCTTGATTGCAGCCGCTGATCTGGGAGCAGAATCAGCGGACGGGTTTATTACGATTGAACAGCTCGGTTTTGGACAATGCAGCATTCCAGCAAGCGCCTATTGGAGCGAAGCCATTTACCGCAAGCTTCAGGCTGCAGCGCTGCCCTCCTGTATCGCTCCTATTATTACGGCAGCAACAGCTACAGGCACCTCAGCGACCGCCGCTACTCGTCTGCAGCAAACACCAGGCGCTGCCGCGGAAGGAATGGAAGGGCATGGCGTTGCTACTGCAGCTCAGCTGCGGAATTTGCCAATAGTAGAGCTAAGAGCTATTTCCAATGCCGTAGGCCCGCGCGATCGCGACGCATGGAGAATTAAAGACGCGCTTGCAGCTTTAGAAGCCGCTTTTCGCGTCATCGAACCATTATGTATAACAGAACAAACGCCATAAGGAGCGAATACGGTTATGAACATTGCTTACTCGCCTTGCCCGAATGATACGTTTATATTTCATGCTTGGGCGCACGGTCTCGTTAAGGATGCCCCTGAGCTTCAAGTCACATACGCAGATATTGATATTACAAATCATCTTGCCGCACGCTGCGAAGGTCCTGAGGTAATGAAAATTTCCTATGCAGCTTTGCCGCATGTGCTCAAAGACTACGCTTTATTGCCATGCGGCGGCGCTCTAGGCAGAGGCTGCGGTCCTCTGCTGCTAACAAAGGAGACGCCATCTGAACAGAGCCATATACACGACGGCGCTATGCTGCAGGGGAAACGAATCGCAGTGCCAAGCGAGATGTCTACAGCATATATGCTCTTTAGGCTATGGGCTTCCACTAATATACCCGGTGGAGTAGAAGAGATTATTGTGATGCCTTTTCATGAAATTATGCCGGCTGTGCAAGCAGGCACGATCGATGCAGGGCTCGTCATTCATGAAGCCCGCTTTACGTACTCGGCATATGGTCTGCATATGCTTGTCGATCTTGGCAGCTGGTGGGAAAGTGAAACGGGGCACCCTATTCCGCTTGGCGCTATAATTGCAAAACGGTCGCTAGACAGGGAAGCTATAGCTGCACATATTCGCGCCTCCCTGCAGTATGCCTGGGACAATCCCGAGGCATCGCAAGCTTATGTGATGGAGCATGCGCAGGAGCTATCTTCGGAAGTAGCCGCGTCCCATATTAAGCTTTATGTTAACGAGTTCAGCCTTGACTTGGGGGAAGAAGGCTTTGCGGCTATAACAACACTCTTTTCCGGAGCTATCCGCGAAGGCTTGATCCCTGATTTTGATTTTAATTTACTGCGCTGACGAAAGCTGTAGGCTGGGGCCATTTTTAAAAGGGCAATACAGGAAGTTTTGGGATCCCTCTTTAATAATTCTCAAAAGCTTCATTTGACTATAAGTGACAATAGTTGAATAATAAGAAACAGGGTAAAGTTTAAAGGAGGATTTTGAATGTCAATTGTTCCGCGTCTCCTGGAATTCAACAAAAAATTTGTCGAAGAAAAAAGATATGTCGACTATATAACGGACAAGTTCCCGGATAAAAAAATTGCCATATTAACGTGTATGGATTCTCGATTGTTCGAGCTGCTGCCTAAGGCGCTTAACTTGCGTAACGGCGATGCGAAATTTATAAAAAATGCCGGCGCAATTCTTACACAGCCTTTCGGTAGTGCGATGCGCAGCATCCTTGTTGCCGTCTACGAGCTGGGCGCCAAAGAAGTGCTCGTCATAGGCCACCATGAGTGCGGTATGACAAACCTAGATACGCAAGGCATGATCAGCAAATTTACCGAATATGGAATCGAGCCGTTAGCTATTCAAACCTTGGAAAATTCAGGTATTAGAATGGAACGCTTCCTGCGCGGCTTTAGCAGCGCCGAGGAGGGCGTCATGCATAGCGTTAAAATGATTCGCAATCATCCACTGTTTCCTAAAGTTATTCCTGTCCATGGATTCGTCATTCATCCCGAAACAGGCGAGCTCGAGGTTATAGTAGAAGATTATCGTGAAGAAGCAACCCAAGAGTAATCATTCCTTACTATTATTAGCAAAGAGCTGTCTCAAAAGTAAATGCAATGCTGCTAGGGGACAAGCCTTAACAGGCAAAACAGAAAAGAAACGGTTCGTCCTTAGTATGGATGAACCGTTTCTTTTTGGAATATAAGAATAAGCCAGGCTGTCGCCGCATCAAAACAGCCAATTGTATATGAAATTTCATATACAATTCGCAGAAATGCCCCAAAAAACACATTTGTATATGAAATTTCATACAGAATCGGTCGGTGCCACCTCAAAACGGCCAAATGTATATGAATTTTCATATACAATTCGCAGAAATGCCCCAAAAAACACATTTGTGTATGAAATTTCATATAGAACCGGTCGGTGCCACCTCAAAACAGCCAAATGTATATGAATTTTCATATACAATTCGCAGAAATGCCCCAAAAAACACATTTGTATATGAAATTTCATACAGAATCGGTCGGTGCCACCTCAAACCGGCTTTTAGTGACCACATTTTGTGATACAAAGGTTTTTTCGACAGCCTGACAAGCGAAATTTACTACATATGCGGATTTCGCAATTTGTGAGGAAAAAGCATCCGTAACCTGGACAGACGTTCCGCTATTGTGCTTAATTAGCTTGATTTGCTAGGCAATAGTGACAGACGTTCCGCTATTGCACTAAAAATACATCGCAAAAGCTGAAAAATGAGTCGATAACGGAATGTGTGTCCGCGAAATTTCAAAAACAGCGTTTTTAGGGCAAATAACGGAACGTGTGTCCAATCTCCTCCACATGCAAGCTCTGCAAGCATTGCAAGCTCCACAAGCATTGCAAGCAATGCAAGCAATGCAGGTCCCTCACCGTAAAAAGCTCAGTGTATAATTATTTTGATGATTATTTAGATGATTATTTGGCCGGGTTCACAGCATCGTGAATAGCTTCGTTAAGCTCATCTGTAAATAAATGCTTTTGCTCGCCTGACCATTCGAAATGATCGGACATCGCTTCAATAACAGCTGCCGCATATTGGCGAACCTGATTAATATTGAAGAAGAGATCTCCAGTTCTTCTTATAAAGAAATCAACCGGTTTTACTGTCATTTCATTACGAATCGCATAGTAAAGCTGCAAACTGACGAGCGGAGATAAATGGAACGGCTGACCCCATGCTGCTGCCTCAGCTGCCTTCTCCAGCATGCCGCTCACATTAGAGCCATAGCGCCCTGCCAAAAATTCCGATTCTTCCGCCGTAAAGCCGTAATTCTGGCCTAAAGCTCTGTATTTTTGGATAAAGGCCGGCAGCTGCCTGGAGCCCCCGATATCACCGCCGGACATAGGAATATCCTTAGTTACGCATGAAGAGTAGGCTGCGCCCAGCCCTTCGCTGTTCATAATAGAAATAACCTTGTCGACGACTGTTTCAGCCATCTTTCTATACCCTGTTAATTTGCCGCCAGCTATCGATACAAGTCCGGATGGCGATACAAAAATTTCATCTCGACGCGATATTTCGGAAGGATCCTTGCCTTCCTGCTGAATAAGCGGGCGAAGTCCAGCCCAGCTGGACTCGACGTCAGCAGCCTTAAGCTTAAGGCTTGGAAACATATCGTTAGCGCATGCGAGCAAATAAGTCCGATCCTCTTCTGTCATAACCGGATGAGCAATATTATCGCTGTAATTGGTGTCTGTCGTGCCTAAATAGGTTTTGCCGTCGCGCGGAATAGCAAATACCATCCGCTTATCGGCTGTATCAAAGTAAATCGCCTGTCTTAGCGGGAATTTTTGCTGACTGAACACAAGATGCACACCTTTAGTAAGACGAAGCGTTTTTCCTTGCTTCGATTTATCCAGCTCCCTTACCTTATCAACCCATGGTCCGGTGGCGTTCACGATTTTGGTTGCATTAATCTCGTAGGATTGACCGTCGATTTGATCTTGAACAACTGCGCCAATTACTTTGCCGCCACTGTCATAGCGAAGCGAATCTACCTTGGCATAATTGACTGCAATTGCGCCATACTCCGCCGCCTTCTTCATGACCTCGATCGTCAAGCGGGCGTCATCCGTACGATACTCCACATAATAGCCCCCGCCCTTCATGCCTTCTTTTTTCAGCAGCGGCTCCATTTTTTGCGTTTCAGCGGTACTAAGCATTTTACGTCTTTCCTGCTTTTTCACGCCTGCTAAAAAGTCATATACACGCAAACCGATTGACGTTGAAAAAGGTCCGAATGTTCCGCCCTTGTAAAGCGGCAGCAGCATCCATTCCGGAGTTGTGACATGCGGCCCATTCTCATATACTACCGCTCTTTCCTTGCCAACTTCAGCAACAACGCCGATTTCCAGCTGCTTCAAATAGCGCAGGCCGCCATGAACAAGCTTGGTCGAGCGGCTGGAGGTGCCTGCAGCAAAGTCCTGCATTTCCACCAGCGCTACCTTGAGCCCTCTTGCCGCCGCATCGAGCGCAATGCCTGCACCCGTAATTCCGCCCCCTATAATAAGCAAATCCAGCGGCCCCTGCTCCATTCGTTTGAGCAAAGCCTCTCGATTATTGGCACTAAAACTTGCTTGATTCATATGACTCATCTAATGACCTCCCTTAGTATTAAACAAAAAAGAAACCACTATAACCGCTTCAATTCTCACAGAAAGAAGCGGTTACGGTGGTTTCTCCAATTCTCCAACCGAATATTAACTTAGTTCTACTTTAGCACAACTATGATACAAAAGCCATAGCGGCTTTTACGGCTCGCTGCCAGCCTTCATAAAGCTGTTTATATTTTTGCTCCTCTTCCGAAGGGATGAATGTTTTGGCGACCGCGCGCATGCTCGCAATTTCCGCCTTATCCTTCCAGAAGCCCACAGCCAGGCCTGCTAAATAAGCAGCCCCTAAGGCGGTCGATTCATTGCTTTGCGGCCGAACAACCGGAACGCCTAGCAAATCGCTTTGGAATTGCATAAGCAAATTGTTAGCGACTACCCCGCCGTCAACATATAGCGATTGCAGCTTCAATCCGGCTTCGGCTTCCATAACCGCAAGCACATCCTTGGATTGGTACGCAAGCGATTCCAAAACAGCCCTTACAAAATGCGAACGGTTCGTACCGCGTGTCAGGCCGAAAACAGCTCCTCGGACATCGCTGTTCCAATACGGGGTGCCAAGCCCTACAAATGCAGGTACAACATACACGCCTTCCGTTGATTCCGCCTGCGCTGCCAGCTCTTCCGATTGCGCTGCTGATTGAATCAGCTCCAATCCTTCCTGTAGCCAGGTTATGGCTGCGCCCGCAACAAATACACTGCCCTCCAAAGCATATTCCAGCTTGCCGTCTACTTCCCAAGCGATCGTTGTAAGCAAGCCCTTATCCGACATTATGGCCTGATCACCCGTATTCATCAGCATAAAGCAGCCGGTTCCGTACGTATTTTTAGTATCCCCTTTATGATAAGCAGTCTGCCCAAACAAAGCAGCCTGCTGATCGCCGGCAGCGCCTGCTATTGCAACTGGCTCGCCGAATATGCTTGCTTCGGTCATGCCATAAACTTCTGAGGATGAACGCACCTGCGGCAGCATACATGCAGGAATGTCCAATACCTCCAGCAATTGATCGTCCCAGCTGCGCTTGTGAATATTAAACAGCATCGTCCGGGAAGCGTTGGAAACATCGGTAATATGAACCTTACCGCCAGTTAGCTTCCAAATAAGCCATGTATCAATCGTTCCAAAAAGCAGCTCTCCACGCTTTGCTCTTTCTTCAGCTCCATCAACATGCTGCAGCAGCCACTTAATTTTTGTGGCAGAGAAATAAGGATCAATAAGCAAACCGGTTCGCTCATGAATAAGCTTCTCGTAACCGTTTTCTTTTAACTGCTCACAAATATCAGCTGATTGTCTCGATTGCCACACGATCGCAGAATGAATGGGCTTCCCTGTCGCTTTATCCCAAATAACCGTCGTCTCGCGTTGATTTGTAATGCCTATCGCGGCAATTTGCTGCGCCTTAACCGCTGCTTTTCCCGTTAATTCGGCTAGAAGGGATTGCGAAGAATGCCATATTTGCTCAGCATCGACCTCAACCCACCCCGGCTCTGGATAGCTGAGCTTTAATTCCTGCTTCACCATCTCGACAATGCTTCCTTTTTTGTCCACCAGCATAGCCCGCGTACTAGTTGTGCCTTGGTCCAGCGTTAAGATATAGTTTTCGTTCACTTATTCACTCACTCCTTATTATTTCCAATTTCTCCATAGTTCTTTTCTAGATGTTGTAATAGCCGTAGCGCCGGCATCCAATGCCTGCTGCACATGCTCGTCTGTTCGAATAAGGCCGCCTGCAATAATCGGTATTCCGCTGCGCTCCTTTACCTCAGTAATGACATCTGGAATAACGCCTGGCAGCACCTCGATAAAATCCGGCCGCTGCTTCTCCAGCATCGTATAGCTTCGCTCCATCGCATCCGAATCGATAAGGAACAGACGCATAATGGCGATCAAGCCATTTTTTTTAGTCCGGCTTATTACACTTGCACGGGTAGATATAATGCCGGCAGGCTGAATTGTTTGGCATAAATACTCAGCAGCATACTCGTCATTTTTCAGGCCGTCTATTAAATCCGCATGCAGCAGCACTTTCTTGCCATGCTGCTTTGCCAGGTCAACGGTAGGCTTCAGCTGTCCCAAGTGACCGCCAAGCAGCACCATATACGAAAAAGGGGAGGCCAAAATAGCCTCCACATCCTTTAATTTATTCGTAGCTGGCAATACCCGCTGTCCGCCTAAAAATATCGACATGATTTGCCACCCCCGCAATTTAGCTAATTTCCCCTGCCGTCTATCATTGCATGTCACCTAGAATTATACAAAGAAAAATTGAAAAATCAACAGGAAATTCCGCTACATCCTACATATTTCTATTGGACAATTGTCACAATTACACACTTTCTTCAAGTAGGGAATATTGTGCAGCACAATCTTCCCTTCCATCATGGAAATAATCTTTTTTTCCTTCAAATCACCCAGCAGCCGGTTCACACTTTCCCGAGTAGCGCTAATCATTCCAGCCATGTCAGCATTCGTAATCCGTTTATCAATATAGCGGTTCCCGCCCCGTTCCGCCGGATAAGTATTAGCTAGACGCAGCAATAGTGCACAGAGCGCACCCGATTTTCCGTAATGCAAAAAATCGCGCAGCTTGCTTTGTGTGATTCGGTTCATAAGACCCGACCAGGCGACGAAGGCTTCAGCAAATTGACCGCTTGAGCGAATTAAAGCATTCACATCTTTTTGCATTATTTCACCCACAACTGACTTTTCCATCGCTACTGCTCTGTGCTGATGAATGACATGAGCAGCAGTATTCATTTCGCCAAATAAATCGCCTGTGAAGTAAAGCGCCATCGTGCTCGCTGCTTCTTCCTTCAGCATTCGGTACAATTTAACGCTGCCGGAGTGGACAAAAAAAATGCGGTCGGCTACTGCACCCTCCTGAAACAAATACTCATTCTCTTCAAGTTGTTTAGTCGTCGCTACTTCATTCAGCATACGGATATGCTCCTTAGAAAACATAGAGGCGGTTCGAATCGGCAAGCGATAGCCGTTATCGATCTGGTTGGCAGATATCTTCATTGAACGATTCATGACGTCATCCCCTTTCAACTACTAAGCTTTTCTTACTCTGCAAAATGGTAATCGTCGCTGGTCAGCTTGAATATGTTCTTAAGTCCGGAAGTGATATAAACCTTATGATCGTTTGTTACAAAAATAGCCTCTGCATTGTCGGTCGATTCAATAAAGGCCATCCCCTCCTGCAAGCCTTGCACAAACACTGCGGTCGACATCGCATCTGCATTCATGGAATTGTCCGTTATAATTGTTGCACTGGCCAGCTCATTGCTGGCAGGATACCCTGTGAACGGATCCAGAACATGATGGTACACTTGACCATTATCTTTAAAATACCTTTCATAGACGCCGGAAGTTACAATCGTTTTATTCCGTACCGGAAGAGTGCCTAAATGCGCTCCCCGCTTTTCCTCCGGACTTTGTATACCGATCGACCATGCCGATTGATCCGGCTTGCTGCCCATGGCGACGATATTGCCGCCAAGATCAATAATGGCGCTGGCGAAGCCTTGCTTCTGCAAATAATCCGCCACAACATCAGCTGCATAGCCTTTGGCGATCGCTCCCAGATCAAGCGTCATATCCGAATCCTTAAGCTGGACAGACGAACGGCTTTCATCGAGCAGCAGCTTTTTGTAATCTACAAGCTTCATCGCTTCCTCTATTGCTGCGCGAGATGGAGCTTTGACGCCTCCATTGCCGATTGCCCACAAATCAACTAAAGGGCCAATAGTCGGATCAAACTTCCCGCCGGAAAGCTCCGCATATTCTTTGGCTGTCTTAATAATATAGAAGGTTTCCTTGGATACCTGTACTGCTGAACTGCCTGCAAACTGATTGATTTTTGTAACCTCGCTGTTTTCCTCAAAGCGATTCATCGTCTCATTAATATGCTCCAGCAATTTTTTAATCTCAGCAAAATGAGAAACGTTCATGCGCTCGTCGTATACTCTCACGCTAACGACCGTATCGAAAATGAAATAATTTTCGCTTATCGGAAGCTTCGCTTTCGGAGTGTCGCTTGAGCCTGCAGGCTTGCAGCCGGATATAATAAACAGGCAAGTGACTAAAATCATGATTCCTATATTTTTAAAGCGCATGCTATCCCCTCCACCAACGAATCCAAGAATACTTTCTTCTATTCTGAATTGAGTTTATCAAACCTTTCAGCATTAGCCTGTGACAAATGTCATTCTCGCGTATGGCAGAAGGTGATAATCTTAAAGTAACTTACAGCAGATAGGAGTAGAGCGCTATGAAACGAGGCGATATTATGATCGCTGCGCTGCTTATAGTTGCGCTTGCCTGGTTCGGATATTCCGCGCTCGGCGGGGGCCGCAGTCATGAAGAAGCGGCGTTTGCCTCTATCTATGTAAATGGAGAGCATTATGATACGGTGGCACTCACAGAAGAGGAATATGAAATCGAAATTCGCTCAGAGCGGGGCTACAATCGTCTGAAGGTTTCCAATTACGGCATAGAGATGGTGGAGTCTGATTGTCCTGACCATATTTGTATTGGCTTCGGCCATGTTCATTCCGTCAATGAAAAAATTGTTTGTTTGCCTAATCGTGTTTTTGTAGAAATTATAGGGCCTGATGACGAGGAAGGGGTCGATGCGTTTGCCTCCTGATCAGTATCAACTGCGAAGGCTGATTATTGTTTCCATGTTTGCTTCACTAGCTGTCGTGCTTGGCGTAGTAGAAGCGCTAATTCCGTTCACGGTAACGATACCGGGCGCAAAGCTGGGGCTTGGCAATATCGTCGTTCTGACGTGCCTAGTTTGTTTTGGTGGCAAGGACGCCTTGCTGCTAATATTTATTAAAACATTGCTTACTGCCTTTATTCTTGGCAGCTTTTCCACCTTTTTGTTCAGCGTGCTTGGCGCGCTGGGCAGCTTTATGATCATGAATATAATGGTAAGATTCGGCGCCAAGCAGTTCAGCTTGATGATGACCAGTGTTATGGGCGGCATCGTTCATAATCTGGGTCAGCTGCTGGCAGCTTCCATTGTGCTCGGCACTGCGAAAATCTTTTATTACTTGCCTTTTCTGCTGCTGGCAGGCATAGCAACCGGTATATTTGTCGGCGCAGCCTCCAGTCATCTCATTCAATCGCTTAACCGATTGCAGCTGCTTGCTCTGCGCAATCCTCAAAGCTGAAAGGAGTTGCAGCATGTCTTCCTTGCCTAACAGCTTCAACCGCCCACCTGCCATACAATTTAATAAAGTCAGCTTCAATCGCGGCAGTCATGCTGTGCTGGATCAGCTGTCTGTGACAATTCCCGCCGGACAATGGGTCGCTCTCGCCGGCAGCAACGGCTCTGGAAAATCTACCCTAGCGCGTCTGCTCAACGGCTTGCTGCAAGCAGAAAGCGGCGATATTGCGATCCACGGCCTGCCGCTCCGGGCAGAGCATGTATATGATATCCGTTCTCGCATCGGCTATGTTTTTGCCTCCCCTGATGATCAATTTATCGGACTTACCATTCGGGATGACATAGCCTTTGGTTTAGAAAATTTATGTCTGCCAGGTGAGCAGATCGAGCAGCGAATCGAGGAATATGCAGAGCTGCTGAGCTTGACCTCATTGCTCGATCGCCATCCCGCCACATTGTCAGGCGGGCAAAAGCAGCGTGCTGCGCTGGCGGCGGTGCTTGCGATGAAGCCGAGCATTGTTATTTTGGATGAAGCAACCTCTATGCTCGACAGCTCCTTCCGCGACCGCTTTCTTGCCTATGTAAAAAAAATAACGGCTGAGCAGCAGCAAACAGTCATTACAATATCGCATGATATAAAGGAGCTTGCAGCTGCCGACCGCCTTATTATGCTCCATGAAGGCACCATCCTGGCAGATGGAAAACCGGAAACGCTGCTTAAACAGCAGCCTTTGCTGGATGCATGCCGGCTTAAAGCTCCTTATGCGTTGGAGCTATGCAGGGAGCTCAAGCTTCAAGGAATTGATATCGGCGATTTATTAAGCGAGCAGGAGGTGCTGAATAAGCTATGGGCATTACGTTCGAGCAGGTCTCTTACAGCTACAAAGAGCGAGCGTTAAAGGAGCAGCTGGCTCTTGATCATATTAATTTCTCATTGGGAGCTAATCAGTTCATTACGATTGTAGGGGCTCCCGGATCAGGCAAATCAACCTTGCTGCAGCATCTTAACGGGCTGCTTAGAGCCGATCACGGTTCGATTCATCTGCTCGATATGGTCATTCCCGCACATCCGGCCAAATTGCCGAAGCAGCTGCGCCAACGCGTCGGCCTTGTTTTTCAATATCCCGAGCAGCAGCTATTCCAGCAAACGATTTGGAAGGATTTGCTCTATGGACCGCTTAACTTTGAAGCTAGCGCAGCCGAGGCAGAGCTTGCTGCGCGATCCGCAGCGGAAGCTATGGGTCTGGACGAAGCGCTGCTTGCCAAAACGCCTTATCAATTGAGCTCTGGCCAAATGCGCAAGGCTGCCATCGCATCCGTATTGGCAGCAAAGCCGGATATTATTGTGCTTGATGAGCCGACCGCATCTTTAGACGCATCGAGCAGGTCTGAGCTTATGCAGCTGCTGCATCACCAATGCCAGGAGCAGCAGCGCACGGTTATTGTCGTTACCCATTCCTTAGAGGAAGTGCTGCCATATACGAATCAAATGATCGTTATGCATAAAGGGAAAATCCTTTTTTCAGGAGAGCCGTATACGTTAATGCGCCGAACAGATGTCCTAGACGCCGCTGGACTGCAAATCCCGGCCGCCTATCAATTATATTTCGCTTTGCAGGAATCGCTAGGGTTAAGCGAGCGGCACCAATATCCGGATGCATCAGGACTTGCTGCCGCTATAAAAGCAGCCCTTCAAGAGAGCTCCTGATACTTAGCTTTACTCGTCAAGGTGAAACGGCTATCGCCGTCCTTTGGCGATCGCGAGTTTCATTCCGGAGAAATATAGAGAAAGTATGCAGAATGATATACTTTCCTATACTTTAAGAAAGGAGAGGGGCAATGAAGCACAAATTGATGCTGGGCCGCTATATTGACGGACATTCCTTGCTGCATCGTCTGGACCCCCGCTCCAAGCTGGCAGGCATGCTCCTCTTTATGGCAGCCGTGTTTCTCATTAATTCCTACGTTACTTTAATAATTGCATTGGCTTTTACGTTCATAGTCATGGTTCTGTCGAAAATTCCGTTTGCGTACTATATCAAGGCTATTAAACCGCTTTTATTTTTAATTGCCTTCATCGCGTTATTTCACATTTTTTTTCACGCTGAAGGAGCACGATTGCTTAAGGCAGGCACGTTCTCCATCTATTCCGGCGGACTGGAGAAAGGGCTTGTATCCGCCGGTCGCATGACATTGTTCATCACTTTCGCAGCTGTACTAAGCTTTACTACGCAGCCGGATCGAATAGCCGGCGCACTGGGCAGCCTTCTGCGCCCGCTCCAAAGGATCGGCTTGCCTATTGATCGGCTGGCGCTCATGCTCTCCATTTCGCTCAGATTTATTCCTACAATATTCGAAGAATCAGAGCGGATTTGGAAGGCTCAAGTATCCCGCGGCTTTTCACTAGCCAATCGGCCGCTTAAAGAAAAAGCCAAGCTGATTATTGCGCTGCTAGTTCCGGTTACGGCCAGCTCCTTCCGCCGAGCCGCAAGCCTGGCAGATGCCATGGAGGCACGCAGCTATCGCCTTGGCGCGCCGCGCTCGCAATATCGCCAAATGGTCTGGCAGCGTATGGATACGTTATTTTTACTTTCATTCTCCCTGCCGATCGCCTTCATCTCATTGTTCAATTGAAAGGATGGTTTATATGAACAGCTTGAACCTGAATCGCAGGCTATGGAGCGGATTTTGGCAGCTAGCAGACCCCAAAATATGGATTGCTTCAACCGTGCCTATGCTGATCGCCACTGCGCTTGCATACAACAAAGAAAAATCAGTTGACTGGAGCTGGGTGCTGCTGGCTCTGGCTGGCATTTATTTAATCGAAATAGGCAAAAACGCTGTAAATGAATTTGTTGATTATTGGACCGGCGTTGATCGCTATGTGACAGCTGACAAGCGGACTCCGTTCAGCGGCGGTAAAAAGACAATTGTAGATGGCAAGCTCTCCATGATTGAAACGGCCATTATTGCCTTTATTACGTTGGCAATCGCGTTTTTCATTGGGCTATATATTGCACTTGTTCGAGAGCCTAATGTTTTCTGGATCGGCATGATCGGCGGCGTGCTGGCCGTATTTTATAGCCTCCCTCCGTTCAAGCTCAATTACAATGGCTTGGGGGAGGCTGCTGTCGGCCTCACCTTCGGCCCGCTT
This sequence comes from Paenibacillus sp. GXUN7292, assembly GCF_050864975.1. Lineage (NCBI taxonomy): Bacteria > Bacillati > Bacillota > Bacilli > Caryophanales > Paenibacillaceae > Paenibacillus > Paenibacillus sp. GXUN7292. Next base: position 24,226 of record NZ_JBOZWO010000039.1, read on the forward strand.
GTTATGACTGGCATGTATGTCATGCTTACTGGTGTGCTTGATGTCTACGCAGCCTTTATCGGCCTTCCGCTAGCCTTTCTCATTACGGCTGTTTTGTGGATAAATCAGTATCCAGACTATGAAGCCGATATGAAGGGCGGCAAACGCAACTGGCTAGTGCGGATCGGTAAAGCTAGAGGATTAAAGGTTTATGCATTGCTTTACGCAGGCGCCTACATCAGTATCGCAGCCTTGGCCATAGCAAGCAGCAATTACTTCTGGCTGCTTGGCCTTCTCACACTGCCGCTTGCCGTTCAGTCCATCCATATTGCTTCCCGCAATTTAGATAACTTGCCTCAATTTCTAGGTTCAAATGCACGAACTATTATGATCTATCAGCTGACAGGTGCTGCGATGATTGCCGCTGCGCTGCTGGCCTGACGCTGATCAATAATAAACGGCTCGCAAGTCATTTTAGACCTGCGAGCCGTTTTTGCTTTACTAAATCGAGTGCGTCATTCTATGATTTCCCCAAAAAATAATGTACCAGCACCTGTAAATCATTTTTGCCAGGATGGCCTTCAAAATGCTGCATAATGCTTTTAGCCTTTAAAGTATATTGCTCGGCGAGCTGCCTGCTGCGGACGAGCGCATCGCTTTGCCGGACAGCTTCCAGCGCTTCGCTGAACTGCGCCTCGCTGGCATCGGCGTGAAGCGGCAGCAGCAGCGCTTTTAAGCCTTCATCTTCAAGCGCGTATATAACAGGCAGTGTAATATTGCCGCTGCGCAGGTCCGCGCCTGAAGGCTTGCCCAGCTGCTCGCTGCTGCTTGTGAAATCGAGCAGATCGTCCTGAATTTGAAAGGCGATGCCCAGCGCTTCGCCAAACTCATATAACCGATTAGCATTAGCTTCGTCCGCCCCTGCCGCTCGAGCGCCCGCCGACATGCACGCTCCCATCAGCAAAGCTGTTTTTCTCTTTGTTTTATCCAAATATTGATCGAGCGTCATATTGAAATCAAAACGATGCTGCAGCTGATTGTACTCCCCTATGCAAAGCTCGGTTATAAGCGCTGCAAGCTCGGCTCCCATATAAAAGTCGCCATCGATCAGCTCGTCGTCGCTCGACCATTCCAACGCTCTTGCCAGCATATAATTGCCGGCATGAACCGCTGTGCCTATATCAGTCGCAGCATGCAGCGACTGCTCGCCGCGCCGCAGCGGCGAGGCGTCTATAACGTCATCATGAATTAATGATGCCATATGCATATACTCAAGCAAACCTGCTGCCTTCCACGCAAGGTGAGCACGCTCAGGCGTCCCGAATCTGCCGCCGACAAGCGCCATTATAGGGCGCAGCCGTTTGCCTCCTGCTGCAATCAAGCATTCGATGCTGGAATAAAGCAAAGAAGGCCGCTGCAGCTCATCATCCGACTGGATAATGTGCAGCAGCAGCTCATCGATTTCGGTTATAGACAAGTGAAGCTGCTCATGCAGTGGCTTCTTCATCACATTCCGCTCCTTATGCGCTATGCTGGTCTAAATAAGCTTTGATTTCCTGCTTCAACTCCGTCATAATGCCTTCACTGCCGCCGCCTTCCAACGATTTCAGCTGCATTTTTTTATAGATCGGAGTAAGCCTTGCAAGCAGCTTCTGCTCCTTGCGGCTTACAGCTACCCGGTAAATAAGTCCGACTAAATAATCGCCATCCAAAATTGAACGGGCCAGACGATCGTTATCGCCGCGCAGCAGCTTGTTGTGCTTTCGTATGCCAACTGATATCAGCATGCAGCAGGATAAAACCGTCATCTTGCGCGAGCGTGCCATACCATAAGAGCCGATCATATCTGCAAGCTCCTGCAAAGAACGATCATTCACATCCAGCTCTATATTTGTTTGCTTATGAATAAGCTCGTTCAATAAGCTTAGCGTATCTTGCAGCAGCTCCTTACCCATGACAACCGCTCCCTTCAACAATCAATGCAGGGGAAGCGCAATGTTTAGAACCCGCATTACGCTTCCAGATAAGTTTTGAATTAGTCCGTATACAAATACCAGCGTCTAACGATGGGAAGCTTCTTCCAGATCTTCTTAAGCCGCGGATAGACATAATAATCAAGTCCGAACGTGCTGCCCGAGCCGCCGATTAATGCAATGCCCGCTGCCAAGTACCATAGCATTTCGCTTGGAGCCATGCCGGATACCCAAACCATTACGCCCATTCCAACCGATACGACTGCAGCCGGCGCAGTGAATAGTCCGACAATTAACAGTGCGCCTACGATGAGCTCAGCCGCTACCATGCCTGTCTGGAATATATAAGCCAGCGGCGTAAATCCGCCGTCAGACGTATAGAACATAAGCCCCATCGACCAGTCCACCATATCCTTCATAAAGCCGGGCACAGGCAAAGCAGCAAGCGCGTCAGACGAGTAATTCGTCGCTGCTGACACCGCATCAGCTGTTTCAGCTACCGAAGCTCCTGACGTGCCGTCCGCTGCTTTGGCAGGAATTAAAAACATTGCGCCTGGATCAGCTATAATTTTGCCCATTTTGTCAAACCCTTGCTTAAACCACATCCAGCCTGCAAATATCCGAAGCGGAACGAGCCAGAAATTTGGCGAGCGCTTGGCAAAATGTCCTCCGACAAAGCTGCGGTTGTTTTTCACATGCAGAAACTCATGCAGAATGTAATGATACACTTTATTGAAGCCGCAAACCTGGAACAGATAAAGCATGTTGATTAAATGCTTGACGCCCATGGCAGGAAAGCCGCTCATCGAAAACATCATTTTCGGAATGCCTACGCTGGCTACGCCATACTTGCTGCCAATACAAACCATAGTGCCATGGAACGTAGGCTTATAGGCCTTTTTCGACTGATTATTGAACTCAGATGCGATGTTATGAGCGATAATCGGGGCGGCAAGCTCAGCGTTTTCTACCATTTGCGGCACTGGACGCTCGCTGCCCTCAGGAATATAGAAAATATTATCGCCAACTACATACACGTTTGAATGCTCCGGCACTTGAAGCTTGTCATTCGTAAGAATACGCTGGCGTCCTTGCTTTTCAACATCAAGCTCGCCTACAAGATCTGAGCCCTCTACACCCGCAGTCCATATGACCGTTCTGGAGGATATAAACGAGCCGCCTACCATAACGCCCTTCTCTGATACTTCTGTTATTTTGGCGCCTGTAATAATGTTCACGCCAAGCTTGCGCAAGCGCTTCTCGGATTTAGCAATGAGCTTTTTAGGAAGAATCGGCAAAATAGTATCTACCATATCCGCTACGTGCAAAGTAACTTCTTCGGGGTTCACATGGAACTCCTTGCAAAGCTCCTGTGTATACTCTGCTAATTCACCGATCATCTCCACGCCTGTGAAGCCTCCGCCAACGACAACAAACGTCAGCATTTCCTTACGGACAATCGGGTCAAGCTGCTTAACTGCCTCACGGAACATTTTTAGTGTATGCTCCTTAAGCTTAACTGCGTCCTCATAGGACCAAAGCGAGAAGGCGTGCTCTTGTGCGCCGTTGATGCCGAAAAAGGTAGGCTTGCTGCCCGTGCCGATTACCAAATAGTCATAGGCATAGCTTTTACGCTGTCCTTTCAGCTTTTGCCCCTCGAAATCGATTATATCGATATGGTCAAGAACAACATCAACATTGCGGAACCCGGAAAATATTTTTTTCAAATCGATCCGGATCGAATCCTCTTCAACCCGGTTTGCCGCCACTTCATGCAGCTCTGTCAATAACGTATGATACGGCTTGCGATCGATTAGTGTAATATGAACCTCTTTATTTTTACGAAGCTTATTGGCAAGCTTTTTGGCTGTCAGTATACCGCCGTATCCACCGCCCAAAACGATAATCTGCTTCATATCCGTCTCTCCCTAAATAGGATTTTCTAGAAGGTAAACTTATTTGGCGCCGGCAAGCGCTTTGGCTGCCAGCTCTACGAATCCATTAACATGAATGGATACGCCTGAGATGGCATCCGTCTTGCCGTCAGCTGCCACTGCAATGGCTGCAGGATCTTGCTTCTCGATCAAATATTGCTCGGCATTATGAGCTTGCTCATGCCATTCAGCTGCTGCCTTGCCAATCTCCTTCATGCCGTACTCGCCAGATTTGGAGCGTGTAACTTTGTCTGTGCCTCCATCCTTATGGATGCCATTCCAGCTTGCAGCAACAATGTTGCCGTTCATTACAGTAATGCCGACTGTTTCTTTCCAGCCAGAATTTTCATCGAAGCTGTCCGCTTCTGCATAGTAACTGCCGTCTTTATACGCGCCACGCTCTGCAGGTCCAGCTTTTAGCGCTGCATCTACCAGCTTCACGAACTCGCCGGCACCGATCGAAACGCCGGATACTGCATCTGTTTTGCCTTCATTATTAACGGCAATTGCTGATGTCGCTTGATTATCGACTAGAAACTGCTCAAGCTTGGCTGCTTGCTCATGCCACTCTGATGCTGCATTGCCCTTTGCCTTCATGCCGTATTCACCAGATTGTGACGAAGCCTTCTTATCCGGTCCACCGTTTTTATTTACCGCATTCCAGTTTACTTGCACAATCTTGCCGCCCTCTACCTGCAAAGCGACAACTTCCTTCCAGCCTGATTTTTCGTCAAAGCTGCCTTCTGCATAATAGGAGCCGTCTGCATAGCCGTCAGCCGGCGCAGGCGAAGCTGAATTTGCAGGCTTTTCTGTTTCTGTATTGACTGGCTTTTTCTCCCCGCCGCAACCAGCAGCAATAATAGCTACAAGCATAAGCGACAACAAAATAATCCCTACTTTTTTCATGATGAATTCCTCCCCATTGATCCTCATACTTTATTGTGAATGGATTCACACGGTATGTTTACCTTCATTGTACTGATCAGGTATATTATGGCGCTGTGATAATTATCACGAAGGATCGCCCAGTCATTTGATATATTTGCTACAAGACCACATTAATGATCCGCATGACCGGATTTATCCAATTAAAAAAAGAGGAAGTGACGGCATCATGACCGCTCAAAAAGAAAACGTACAACGTAAAACATTAGTTATTATCGCTCACCCGGAACTGCACAAAGGCTCGCGCGTGAATCAAAAGCTGGCCCAGGCTGCTGCCCAGCATACAACAACCGTTCATGACTTATACGCGGCGTACGGCAATACAGCCATACATGTAGAACGAGAGCAGCAATTGCTGCTGGATCACGATCGTATAATATTTCAGTTTCCAGTCTGGTGGTACAGCTGCCCGAGCCTGCTCAAGCAATGGTTTGATGACGTATTGACATACGGCTGGGCGTATGGCGAGGGAGGCAATAAGCTGCATGGCAAGGAATGGGGGCTGGCTGTTACTGCCGGCGGCTCCGATTTTGCTTACACTCCGCAGGGCTACAACCATTTTCCACTGGAGCAGCTGCTGCGTCCGTTTGAAGTAACGGCAAGCATTATTGGCACGACTTTTTTGCCGGTATTTTCCGTCTATAACGCTATGCAGCTAAGCGAGGAAGAGCTTGAACTGAAGGCGGAGGAGTATGCAATTCACCTGACTTCGGCTATGAATCCGTTATGCACATCCGCTGTATAAAAGATTTTGCAGTATGCTCAGAATAAAAAAGGACCGTTCGATCAATATCGAACGGCCCTTTTCACATCATTTTGTTTCGGCAAACTGTTTTTCAAACCAGGCAGCGGCTGCCTGTACCTCTGTTTGTGTCAAACGATGGCCTGCGCTTTCCCAATGGACGTGTACACTTGCCCCCGCATTTTCCAGCAATTGCGTCAAATCCTTCGTCTCTTTAGGTGTACAGATTGGATCATTGTCGCCTGCTCCGATAAAGACAGGCAAGCTGGTCATATCAGGAAGTATCCGGTCACGAAGCGGCACCATAGGATGATGCAGCACCGCCCCGCGCAATGCGTCCTTATAAATAAACAGCATGCTCGCGGCAATATTCGCACCGTTGGAATAGCCAACCGCTACCATATTGGATCGGTCAAAACTATATTGGGCTGCCGCCTCCTCCAAAAAGCTATTCAGCTCTTGCGTGCGGTACAATAAATCCTCAAGATCAAATACTCCTTCCGATAATCTGCGGAAGAAGCGCGGCATGCCGTTCTCCAGCACATTGCCGCGAACACTCAGCACAGATGATTGCGGTGAAATAAGCTCCGCGAGTCCAAGCAGATCGTGTTCATTGCCACCTGTCCCATGCAGCAGAAGCAATACTGGCGCGTCCTTGCTCGAGCCTTGCTTAAATATATGCTTCATCATTGATCCTCCTTCAGCACTCTTACTTCAAACGGCTGCAGAAGCTGCTCGATAGCTGCGCGCTGCGGCTCGTACCAGGCCGGCAGCATTAGCTGCTCGCCAAGATGCTCCGGCGCCTCGTCTTTTGCAAAGCCGGGAGGATCTGTTGCAATTTCGAATAAGATGCCACCATGCTCTCGGAAGTAAATAGCATTGAAATATTGCCGGTCTACTATAGGCGTCGGCTCAAACCCTTGATTAGCGACATGCTCTCTCCAGCGTGCATGCTCTTCCATATCCTTTGCGCGCCAGGCGATATGATGGACAGTGCCGCTGCCTCCCGCACCGACTGCCGCTTGCTGATCGCTAATATCAATCACATTGCCTATATCTCCAGCTGCGCGCAGCCTAGTAAATCCATTGCTGCTGCCAACCTTCGTCATACCTAATACCTTCTCCAGCGTCTCGGCGGTTTTGGCAGGATTATGGCTGTACAGTACAGCTCCGCTAAAGCCCCGTATAGCTTCCTTAGCAGTTATACCGCCAAATTCCCATGTATGATCGTTTTTCATATCACGCTCCACAAGCTCAATTTTCAACCCGTCAGGATCAGAAAAGGAAAGCAGCTTATCGCCAAAGCGTTCCAGTATTTCATACGGGATTTGAAACTTGGACAATCTGTTTTCCCAAAACGGCAATGCACCGATTGGCACAGCGTAGCCTGTAATGCCAACCTGGCCTGTGCCTACCCGGCCCTTTCTGCCTTCCGACCAAGGGAAAAACGTAATGATCGTCCCCGGACTTCCCTGCGCATCTCCAAGATAAAGGTGATAAACTTCAGGCGCATCAAAATTGATCGTCTTTTTAACTAGCCGCAAGCCAAGTACACCCGCATAAAAATCTGTCGTGCGCTGAGGGTCCTTAACAAAAGCTGTAATATGGTGAATTCCTGCTGTTTGTAGTGTAGACATGCCATCATTTCCCTTCCATTTATTTGTAATTCATATCTGTTGTTCAATAAGTTTCCTCTGCATATTTGCCCAGCTTCTGCAGCAGGCTGCTGGCCAGCTCTTGCTCCTCCTTGCTGAGCCCCGCTGCTGCTGCGGCAATTACACCGGCATGCTGGGGAAAAATATATTTTATTAAGGCGCTGCCTTCTTTCGTGATCTCCGCATACATTGATCGCCGGTCCTCACTGGAAGCTTTTCGGCAAACCAAGCCTTTCTTCTCCAGCTTGTCGACAACATATGTTATATTTCCACTGCTCATTAGCACCTTGCTTCCAATTTGCTGCAAAGGCTGAGGTCCTTTATGGTAAAGCAGCTCGAGCACGCCAAATTCGGTACGATTAAGCTGATGTTCTTTAATATCCCTATCCGCATGTGCATTCATCCATTGCGCTGCGCGAGATAAAGCTATATACAGCTCCAAGGCGCTTTGTTTATCCTTACCCATTCTGATCACCTGATTTCCAAATGATTTACACATATCTTTAAATTAAATGTCTTAATATTAAGATAAATGATTTTAAACTGTTTGTCAAATCGACATTCAAATTATTCTTTTGGAAAAATATAGATAGCAGCTTGACTAGAATACTAAGAATCGGTAATCTTAAGTATAAGAATAATATATGTAACAGCTATGAAGGGAAAGAGTAGCTTAACTGCTTTTGTTTAAGCGAGCCGGCGGATGGTGCAAGGTCCGGCACAAAAGTATAAGTGAATGGGTCTCTTCGCTTCAAACCGAACTCCTTATAGGACAGTAGGCTTTGACGGAAGCTTCCACCGTTATTTCGGAAGACGCAATTGTCTGTGCACGCTGCTGCGTGCGTATAGATTGTGGATGAGAGCGGCTATTAGCCGAATTCGGGTGGTATCGCGGAGCATACGCTTCGTCCCTTTTATTAGGGGCGGGGCGTTTTTTTGTATTGATTTTTAAAAACTTTTTAGATTATAGGAGGAAACTTCCATGAAAACAATTTTATCGGGCATTAAACCCAGCGGCGAGCTAAATATTGGAGGCTATGGCGGGGCATTAAGCCAATTCGTTAAGCTGCAAAAGGAATATACAGGCTTTTTCTTCGTACCGGATCTGCATGCAATAACGGTTCCGCAGGATCCAAAGGAGCTGCGCGAGCGCTCTCGCCAAATAGCCGCTTTGTATGTAGCAGCAGGCATTGACCCTAACAACAATGCGATCTTTCTGCAATCGCATGTTTCTGCACATGCAGAGCTCGGCTGGATTTTGGAAACACAGGCCCACTTCGGCGAAATGAGCCGCATGACACAATTTAAAGAAAAGTCCGAGGGCAAGGAAGGCGTCAGTGCAGCTCTATTTACTTATCCTGCGCTTATGGCTGCAGATATATTGCTCTACCAAGCTACTCATGTGCCTGTGGGCGAGGATCAGAAGCAGCATCTTGAGCTGACGCGCGATCTGGCCATCCGTTTCAACAATCGCTTTGGCGAAACCTTTACTTTGCCTGAGCCTATTACCGAGGATACAGGCGGCCGTATTATGGGGCTCGATGATCCGTCTAAAAAAATGAGCAAGAGCAACCCTAACAAAAATAGCTACGTTATGATGCTTGACAGCGCTGATGTTATCCGTAAAAAATTTGCTAAAGCTGTTACAGATTCCGAAGGAAGCATCCGCTATGATTGGGACAATAAGCCGGCTGTCAGCAACTTGATAGAAATTTATTCCGTCTTCTCAGGCCTGCCAATTGCAGATATTGAGAAGCGTTACGAAGGACAAGGCTATGGCTCCTTCAAAAAAGAGCTGGCTGAGGCTGTCATTGAGCATTTGACGCCAATTCAACAAAAATACAATGATATTGTTCATTCCGAGCAGTTGGACCGCATATTGAAGGATGGAGCGGAAAGAGCATCCGAAGTGGCAAACAAAACGCTTTCTAAAGTAAAAAAAGCTATGGGCTTTTTGCAAATTTAACCGTCCATAGCGCCGTATTAGAGCTACTTAAAAGGGGGCGTCCCGTCAGTTATTGACGTATGGACACCCCCGTTGTTTATTGTGCTTATTGCGCGCGGTCGGCAAACACCGCCATCGCTTCTTTCATAAATAATGCCAAGCCTTCGCCGAATTGGTCGATGTTTTTGGTAAATCGCTCGTCATCTACGTACATTTGCCCAAGTCCGCGGAATACTTCAGGCGTATACGTTCCAATATCGTTAAGCAGCTTATACCATTTAGCAATCGACTCTTGCGCCTCACTGGATGCAGGGTCGGTATGCCGAAGCTCGGCCAGCTCCCGGTACAAGCGATTCATACTATCGGCAAGCTCTTCTTGACCTTGCTTGGTATAGGCATTAATTTTGTTTTTTGAATCATCAACCGCTTTGTCCCCGTAGCGTTCGCGCGCCTCCTGCTCATAAGGGTTACTGCTGAAATCAAATCCTGCAAATCTTTCTTTTGCTGTCATCGTAATCTCTCCTTTCGCTTCCTGTATCGTTTTATCAACCGTCGCAAGCAATTGATCCAGTTGATTGCGTTTGTCCAGCAACAGCTTTCTGTGCATATGCAAGGCTTCCTGCCGATCATAGTCAGGCCGGTTTATAATATCTTTGATTTGCTTCAGCGGAAACCCGAGCTCTCGAAAAAATAAAATTTGCTGCAGCTGCTCTAAATTGGTTTGCGAATAAATACGATAGCCTGCTTCCGTCGTGACGTCAGCCGACAACAGGCCAATAGCATCATAATGATGCAAAGTTCGCACGCTTATGCCAACCAGTTCAGCTACCTCGCTTATTTTCATTTTATCCCTCCTGTCTTGCAACGGCTTAATTTGACTATAAAGTATAACGTAACGTTAGAGTCAACATCAATTTTGAAGTTTCTCAATTCCATAAAAAAGGAATGATTCCTTATCAAATAAAGAAATCATTCCCTGCATTACTTATTTCATTCACATATATAAGTCCCGTCAGCATTAGCTATATATTGCTTATGCTTCAATTTCTAACTTGGGATTATTTACTTTAACCAGCAATTTTTTCACCCGCTTCTTCTCTACCTCGGCAACGGTCACGGTTACATGCTCATATTCAAACGAGTCGCCTTTTTGCGGGATGCGATCTATATTACCGAATATCCAAGCGCCCAGATTGTAAAAGCTGCTCTCTATAGGCTCAATATTCAATGTTTTTTCAAATTCATCAAGTGTAATTTGAGGGCTAACCTCATACGTAGTCTCATCCAGCTGCGTAATGAGATTTATCACTTCGTCATGCTCATCCCAAATATCGCCAACCAGCTGCTCCAAAATATCTTCAAGAGTAATTAAACCTGCAGTACCGCCAAACTCATCGATTACAATCGACATATGCACGTTGCTCTTCTGCAGCTCCAGTAAAAGCGCCGATATTTTCATTGATTTTACAACAAACTTCGGTTTTCTTAGCAAGCTGCGAATATCTACCTTTTCATGCTGAAGCAATTGGGCGAAAAACTCGCGTTCTGATAATATCCCGATAATATTATCAATATCTTTGTCGTAGACTGGTATGCGGGATAGGCGCTCCTTAAAAAACATTTTTTTAATTTGCTCAATCGGCTGGCTGACCTCAATAGCGATCATGTCCGGCCTTGGCGTAAGCACTTCACCGACTAATATTTCATCGAAATCAAGGGAGCGGTACACAAGCTCCTTCTCTTCCTTTTCAATAACGCCCTCTTCCTCGCTAATCTCGACTATGGCTTTAATCTCATCCTCAGTAATGGTATGAATATTGCCTTCGCCTTTGGAAAAAAGACGCGTGAATGTCCGCTGCAGCAATTGCAGCAATGCGTTAATAGGAGTAAGCAGCCACATCAAGCCAAACATCACAATAGAAATTTTCAAGCTGTAAGTATCCGCGTGTTCTTTGCCATAAGTACGCGGAATCATCATGCTGACAATCCAAAGCACAAGCGACATAGCCATAATCGTAATTGTCAGGCCGGCAGATGAGCCATAGTTATCTATCAGCAGCTTGGTTGCAATACTTACTGCCGCCACCGTAACTATTAAATTACTTAGCAGCACCGTTGAGATGGCTTTATCCAAATTTTCAACGATATACATAGCTTTCTTGCTGCCACGTTTTTCCTCCTCTACGTAATGGCGAACTCTAATCTTGCTCAAATTAGAAAATGCCGCTTCCATCGATGAGAAAAAGGCGGACAGCAAAATCAACGCTCCTAAAATAATGAGCAATGATAAGGGAATATCGTCCAACAGATCGTCACACTCCTATTAATTATGAATTTTAAAAAAGGTTATTCCTTATATTATAATACCAATCGCGCGCACATAACAGACCCTTTCCAATAAACGGATTTTGATAAAATTTTAAATAACGAATATCTGGCGTATATCGGACCAGAAATATCGTTATAGACCAGGAAAAACCGAGGCAAAAGCGCCCCGGTTATCCATCGTTGTATAGGATGATCGCGATTGATCAAACTATATATCTCTGCGCAACGCACGCAGCACATCAATTTTAGTAGCCCGCTTAGCCGGCCGATAGCCTGACAGCATGGCAACCGCCAAGGATATTACACAGGCCAGCAGCGCTAAATAAGGCGGAATAACTGAGAACTGAAAGTTGCTAGGCACCTTTTCATTCATTAATGATTGTATCAATACAGGCAGCCCAGCATTAACTGCGATAGAGATTATATAAGAAACGACCGTTCCTACTATAGCTCCCAACAAGCCGATCATGCTGCTTTCGAGCAAAAATACTTTGCGGATGGCGGACGGATGTGCACCAATCGCTTTCATAATGCCTATATCCTGCGCTCGCTCTGTTACAGCCATCGTCATCGTATTAAATATACCGATTGACGCAATCAAAACAGCAATGGTACCTACAAATATAAGTCCGATCGTCATGATCATAAACATCATATTTACCTGCTCAAGCTCGCTTGCAATGGAATGGTTGTAATAGCCCTGCTCACGAACCGTTTCTGCCAGCGCTTTAACGGACTTGGCATGATCAGCTATAATGCGCACTCCATTGTAGCTGCGTTCATCGCCAAGCTGCGGCACGGACTCCAGCTCTTCCTTGGTAGGCTCCCCATCCTCCTGCTGCGGCGGCAAAGCCCCGAATTGTGATTTCGTTAAAGACTCAATTTGGCCCATCGTATCGAGCCCTATATAAATATCTTTATCCTTCAGCCATTCTCTGGAAGGAGCCTCGGCAACGCCAACGATCGTTACCTGCATTTTTTGGCTCTGTTTTTTCTGCTGCTCATAATAAGTTACCTCGAGCTCCATTTGCTTGCCGAGCCAATCCTTGGCAGGAAGCAGCTCGCTCTTGACCGTGTCGCCACCCGCCGTACGTCCGTCTTCATTTACTGTCTCACGAATATGATAACCTACAATGACTTCATTTTTCCCAGTTTCGGGCATGCGACCAGCACTTAGCTTAAATCCGGTCTTCGCTTCTGCTTCATAATCAATCTGCTTGAAGGAGCCGCCGTTAACCGCCTCACCCTCGACTGCAGGATTAAGCCACTGCTGTACATAATTCGTATACAGAACCGCCTTTACATTAGGCAATGATTTAAAATAATCAATATCCGAATCTGTCATCTGATTGCCTTGAAAATTTTGATCCTTGTCTACTTTTCCGTGAATACTTATTTCAGTAACCAATCTATCCCCTACAATATTATCCACAATACTTTGCTTAAGGCCGAAGCCTACCGATGCCAATACGATAAGAAAAGCACAACCCATTGCGGTAGCGAGCACCGTCATAAACAGCCTCGTTTTATTTTTTTTCATATTTTGCCGAACGAATCGGAACTGATCATTGAACTTCATAGTAATGCCCTCCTGCCAGTGAGCTAGAGCTTTTTGTAATTTTGCCATCCTGTAATGTAATGGTACGGTGTGCAATGGCAGCGACTTGCTCATCATGAGTAATAATAACAAACGTTATACCCAGCTCGTGGTTGAGCTGCTGGATCATCGTCAGCAATTGCTTCTCGTTCTCGCTATCCAAACTTCCGGTAGGCTCGTCCGCCAAAACGATTGGAGGCTCCAATATTAATGACCTTGCGACAGATACACGCTGCTGCTGCCCGCCAGACAGCTCGCCCGGATAATGATCCGCATACTCAGACAGTCCAACTCGCTCAAGCATCTCCAGCACCTTTTTCCGCCTCGCTTTTCCTTGTTCGCCCTTTAGTACAAGAGGAAGCTCTACATTCTCATAGGCCGTCATGCTTGGGATAAGCTGAAAGCTCTGAAAAATAAAACCGTAATGCTCCAGGCGAAAATCCGCCCATTGACCTTCATTCATAGCTGTTACCATATGACCCAGCACGTCAATGCTGCCTTGCGACGGACGGATATAGCCGGACATTAGATTAAGAAGTGTTGATTTTCCGGAGCCGCTTCGCCCTACTATCGCCACGATTTCACCCTTATTGACGTGCAGATCAATGTCGTGCAGTACAGGAACCACTTTTTCTTTCCCTTTTTTCCCTATTCTAAATTGATGGCTTACGCCCTTCACTTTGATCATTTTGAATCCCCCTTTACTGAATTCGCGCTGCGTGACTAGTTAACTGTATACAATATAACAAATTGAGCTTGCGAGATTTTAAAGAAAACCTTAAGACATTCTATAGATTTCATACTTTTACTAGCTGCGAGTACATATCCTATACGTCCAATGATAAATGACGCAGCATCCTTCACTTGAGCGATTGAGTCATGTTTACCGGTTAAATACATATTTTGATCGAAAATGTGGCAATGTACTAGTAGCATTAAATTAAAGGGGACATAACATGACACATAATCAGAAGAACAATCAACCCGCTCTTTCTAAAAATGTAAAACGAGGAAAAATGCCATTGGCCCAGAAGAGCCATACGGAATTTGCAGAGGAGCTTCCGGATGCAGCCATTCTGAAGCCTAATCTTTATGGCGAGAATAAACCGCAATAAGTAAGCGCAACAACACAGCGCGGCCTTGCCTAAGGACGCGCTGCTTCTTAATGAGTAATGGCAATGTTCTTTTAAGCTTTTACTCGCGACATATTTAGCTTTTTCGAACTGAGTCTCGCTTCTTCAAAAGTCTTATGAATAAATTCATCATCCATAATTGCAAAAGCAGCCGTTTCTTTCCAGTGCAGAAGAGTTCCCCCATTAAAGCTTGTTATAAAATTATCCGTATCGATTTTATTTATAGCAGCTATACCTTTAGGAAATTGACGATTTAGCTCCATATATTTTTCAGAGATATAATCAAACACGAATTTGCCATACTTTATAACCGCTTCTTCTTTAGGAAAGATTCCTTTATGTGTAACATCATTTCGGAAAGATATACAATCACTAGGTATGAGAGTAGGTTTTCTCTTAAAAGCAACTAAGTAAAGAATCATAAAAGCACCATATTGTCGCTCTGACTGCCTCGACATCTCCTTCCATGTTTTCTGAAACTCGGAATTAAACTCTTCAGCATCAAAAAAAGCTCCTGAATCTTGGCATTCTGTCACATTACTCATAACTTTGACGCAATATTCATGAAATCTTTCAAGAGCAGTTGCAAAGTTAAAAGCTGCTTCTCTCGTGTAGCCATCCTCTAAAGCACGCAGGCCCATTTCAAACAGAAGTTCAAATTTTTGCTGAGGTAAAATAATAGCATTTTTATGCCCATTGGTGCACTCTACCGGCAAAATTGTATTTTCATCCGTTAACTCAAATTCAAAGAAATAATCTAGTTCCTGCAGCTCGCAATCGGAACATTGCACAGTAATTTTCATTTCATTTACCCTCCAATTTATTATTTATCGTTCACCGTTTAAAATACGAATAGGACTAGTATCAACAATTAAACCGTTAATATTTACTTTTTCAAATTAAGCGATAGTGACCAAGGATAAACGGCTCCGCCGTCCTTTGGACAGGCGCGTTTACCGGTGAAATATAAGAGCGGGTATAAGAATACAAAAACTTATACTTTCTTATATATCAAAAAAAGAGCCGTAATCGGCTCTTTTAAAAATTTCATTATTGTTTGGATGAAGCGGCAAGCACTGCCTTGCGCATTTGCTCGTAGCTGATCGCGCCTATATGGTACTTTTGTACAACCCCTTCCGGATCTATGACGAGAGTAACCGGAAAGGCGCGTACACGGTAAGCTTGACTTATGGAGCCCGATGGATCGAGCGCAACCGGAAAGGTCAGCTCACCGTTTTCTATATATCGCCGCGCTTGTTCGGCACCGCTATCCTGGCTTGTTGCGTTAATTGATAAAATGACGAAATCCTGTTCCTCCAAGCTTTCGTGCAGCTTTTGCACATGCGGCATCTCTGCCTTGCAAACGGTGCACCAAGTCGTCCAAAAATTGAGCAGCACAGTTTTTCCTTTAAATTGGGACAACGAAACAGCTTCCCCTTGCAAATTAACTGTCTGGAAATCAGGAGAGTACTGCCCCGGTTTAATCCCTATATTCTGCTCGGCCGATCCTGATACAGGCGTGCTGCGCCAGTTATTTTCCACTACATCGTAGGCAAAATAGCTCACAAGCCCTGTAATCAGCAGCAAGCCCAGCAATTGCGGAAAAGCCTGCTTCAAAGCTGCTTTTGGCGGCTTCACAACACCTATCGCTGCTGCGATTGACCAAGCAAGCAGCAAGTAATGCTGGAACGACGGCCAGTCAGCGAATAAAATTTGTGCTGCGCTGTATACCGCAAGCCAGCCAGCAATGAGCGCAAGCAGCAGCTTAAACGCGGTTTTAGCGTTAGCCGCCTTAATAAATTGTAACGTTGCAAAAGCTGCGCTAATAACAGACGCGGCAATCAAGCCCTTGATCCCGCCATCAAAAAACAACAGCGATTTCCAATTATCTCTGAAGGCTGAAAAATCAAATACGATAAAGCTTGCTTTCCACACAACAATCCAGATCCAAACCGCACTCCAGGCACTGGATACGAAACGCGAGGAAGCTTCCGACGATCGGCTGCTCAGCCAAACCAGCAGCACGCCCGCTGCTCCCGCTATTAAATACAAGAGAAGCTCCGTATTGAGTACGAGCGAGCCCAGTTGCAGGTTGGGCATAAGCTGCACCTCCTATCTTACTCCAATTATGAAGACTGAACGACGGCATCGCTTTTTTTGATCTGCTTGCTTCTTAGCTGACCGCAGGCTGCATCAATATCCGTACCGTGCTCCAATCGAACACTGCAGCTGATTCCTTGCTTCTTCATCACATCATAAAACTGTCTTACCGATTCCTGTGTACTGCGCTGATATTGGCTATGCTCATCAACAGGGTTGTAAGGTATTAGATTCACATTTATTTGCCGTTTGCGCGGCTGCATCAGCTCTGCAAGCTCTAACGCCTGCTCCGCCTGATCATTAACATCCTTCAGCAAAATATACTCAATCGTAACCCTGCGATTCGACTTCGATATATAATAATCAATAGCATCCATTAATTTTGCAATCGGGATAGCCCGGTTAATTTTCATAATTCTCGTTCTCAGCTCATCATTGGGAGCATGAAGAGAAACGGCCAAGTTAACGTGAAGATCGCTATCGGCAAACTCTACAATCTTGTTGGCAAGTCCGCTCGTGGAAACAGTAATACGTCTTGCCCCAATGGCCAACCCTTTATGGTCCTTCACTACATGAATAAAATCCGACATATGCTTATAATTGTCGAATGGCTCGCCAATACCCATTACTACAATATGGCTTACCTTTTCTTCCTGCTGTCTTGCATCCAAATAAAATTGAACCTGCATAATCTGCTCTACAATTTCTGCACTCGTCAAATCACGGCTTTTGGCAAGCAATCCGCTGGCACAAAAGCTGCATCCAATATTGCAGCCTACTTGAGTAGTTACACATACCGAAAGTCCGAATTTATGGCGCATCATGACCGTTTCGATCAAATTGCCGTCGCTAAGCTGGAATAAAAACTTGATCGTTCCGTCATTCGATTCCTGCTTCGTGTGCTCCTTCAATGTTTCCAGCACAAACTGTTCCTTCAATAATGTAAGGCAATCGCCGTGCACCTCGTGCATATCATCGAAACTTCTAATTCTTGTTCTATACAATGCTTCCCAAACCGCGTTAGCCCGCGACTTTTTATGTCCATTATCACTCAGCCAATTCGTAAGCTGAGCGAATGTCAATCCGTAAAGGGATGGCTTGCTCATGTTTGACCTTCTTTCCGTTGCTCAATGTCCTTTAGCTATTTTCCCAAACTTCGCAACAGAATACAAGGGCATATCCCTGATCATCGCTGGAACAAATTGTTACTACAAGGCACTGTTATTTATAGGATTTCAGCAGCTGCCAGCTAATGAACAGCCATATCACGCCGCCTAGCGTAAAAAAAGGAACAGACAGCCATACTCCTCCTAACAAAAAACCGACAACGGCACACCATACCGCTATAGCAGGCAGCATAATCAAGCCGCGGGAAAGCACGATGCCATAATTTTTTTGACGATCCGTCCAGCTGTATTGCGCTATAAACTCCTCAGCGATCCATTGTGACCACTGCGCACGCAGCCAGTTGGCGCCCATCGCTGCAAGCGCGATAATAAGAGCTGCTGCAGCGGCTGGCGGCACCAAGGTCAGTGCTACCGATGAAATGGATATAAAGCCGAGCCATACTTGCAAATGGGATAGCTTTCTTGCATACGCCTTGAGACGCATCTCGGCAAGTATCGTACCAGCATCGGAGGTTTTGAAAATACGCTGAGACTTGGTCCATAAAAACGGCTTGCGAAAGTTTATTTTGGGCTTTGATTCTATCACCTGGCTCATAAGCAGCTCCGTTGTTTTAAGCTTTGCAGACTGCTCCCGCTCCACCTCCAGCTCAATATTGAGCTTGGCGCGCAGAGCCGCTATTAAACTCATAACAGCTGCAAATAAAGTTAGGATTAAAGTAACTGCCGGGCTAGAGGAGAGCCATCCGGCCGATACAAAATAAAAAACGGCGATAACTGACACGCAACTTAAATATACAGCCCATTTGCGCCAGCCCAGCAGTACATTTGCTGTAACATGCTCAGCTGCGGCTGCGATCATGCTAAAGCTCCATGCATGCAAATAATAAAGCATGAGCGTGCTCCAGCTTAACTGCTCTGCCTTTAACAGAAAAGGCAGCAAAAGCACCAATGGCAGCAGTATAGCTGCAGCTTGCTTCAGACCGCCATACATCATCCCATATCGCCGCAATGCCTGAATCCAAGCTGGCCTTTGCAGCATGAACAAACGGTCTGCCGCCTCCAGATAAACACGAATTCGAGCAAGCAATATCATAATAAACAAGCTGATCTTGGCAAACAACAGCCAAGGCATAGCTTCTGACCATGCAGGCAAGGTTTCCCACAGTTCCAGATACATCCCGCCGCCTATAATTAGAGCCGGGATGAGCAAATATAACCAAACCGTCCAATCCAGTGCACTTGCCCACGCCTTTGCTTGGGTCTTCCAGTCTCTTTTCAGGCGGGTGAAAAACAATCGACGCTTCGTCATCGCCCTCACCTCCTTATGTCAGCTGGTGGAAGCAGTCGAATAAAGAGGCTTCAGCAGAAAGAGCAGCAGCTTCACGCACATCATCAATCGTGCCGGAGGCTACCATGCCGCCATTATTAACGAGCACAAAACGATCACATATTTTCTCGGCGGTATCAAGCACATGGGTGCATATTAAAACACCCGCTCCTCTTGTCAGCTCCTGATCCAGCAGTTCCAGCAAATCCTTCGTTGCGCGGGGATCAAGACCAACAAATGGCTCATCCACAATATAAACATCCGGCTCCAGCAAAAATGCAACAATCAGCATCAGCTTCTGCTGCATCCCTTTAGAAAATTTGGCGGGATAGTCATGCCGATTTTCAGATAAGCGAAACAACTCCAGCAGCTGCTCGGCTCTTGGCGTAAATGCATCTTCGTTAATATCAAAAGCAGCAGCGGCTAACCGCAAATGCTCCCATAGCGTAAAATACTCGTAATAAACCGGCTGTTCTGGAACATAAGCATATCGCTTATGAACACCTCCAAATTCGACTTTACCCTTTATGTATGCCGTCAATCCGAGAATGGATTTGATCGTCGTGCTTTTTCCCGCCCCATTCGGTCCAATCAGCCCTACCATCTCACCCGGGGCTACTGTAATTTGAATATTTGAAATAGTTGCCTTCTCATTTTCATATCCGGCCTCTTCCAATGCAACTTGCAATACAGGTTCCACGGCTCTCCACCCCTTATCGATGTGTATATGACAGTAATACGATACAAGCAGTAATTTGGTATCAACCTTTTCATTGGGCCTGCACAAGGATAAACGGCTTCGCCGCCCTTTGGAAAGATGCGTTTGCAAAGGTGATACGGCTGTATCAACAGAAAACTTATACTTTCTAATATGTAAAAAAAGCCCCGATCCCGCTTATTAGGATCAAGGCCTCTGTGACAATAAATACAATCAATCACTTCTTCTTTACATGATAGCTCAACGGCTCATTATCAGAAAATAAATCCGGATACTGTCTGAGCAGCGCTGTAATCTGCTCTGTCAGCTTTACGGTATCGCATACCCACATCAAAGCATCGCCCAGCTTGGCGCGATAAATAGCCCCTTGCTGCTCAAGCAGCTCTTCTACCTTCCAAAAATGCTCCGACCATGATAATCCGCAATGCCTGCGTGAAGGGACTGGAATTTCAGTGCCATCAGGCAGCACTGTAATAAGCTGTTCATGTGTATCGGTCATTCTTCCAGGAATATCAACCCACTCTTCAATACCGTGAATAAAGGTGTTGCGCTTCTGGTCAACGCCTACCAATATAATCGTTGCTTTACGGTCAAGGAGCCTGCCCCATGCCGATTCGCGGTGACACGGTGTATCGAAGCGCTCATCGCCTGCTACAAAGGCTTCCGCGTCCTTCCCAAGCGCCGCGACAGAATGCGTGGGATGACTGGAGCGATACACCTCTTTGCGGCTTCGAAACAGCTCAGGCAAAATGCCGACACATACAGGCGAAGTTGCCACGTAAAACCGGGGATTGTCAGCTTTAATATAAGACCAGGTATGAGTCGGCAGAACGAGTAAGCCCTCCGCCATATATTCAGACAAAGCATCCAGCACGGTGTCCGCTCCGCCAGAAACTTCTCCTATGCTTTTCATAGACGAGTGCATGAGCAATGTGCCGCTGCCATTAATATGTGCAGCTTGCAATTGCTCCATTAGACTTTCCTTCGTGTGCATATTGTTTCCTCCCGCATATTGTTATGAACATTATAGCGTTGCGGGCAAAAACTTCAAGCGTCGGCACATTCTTATATATCAACGATTCTAAGGGTTGCCACAAACGCTATTCGTGCAAAAATGACAGCTTGAATTTTCTAAAGGTTGCTATTGCGCTTAATTTCCCAAAAAGCATTGATTTTGCTCGGAAATGGGACAATAGCGCTCGTGGCAACCGTTAAATGCTCAAATGAGCTAAAATAATCGGAATAGCAGCGATGGCAACCGTTAGAGCAATTTTGCCAGTTGATTATAAGGAGTTTCCTTATACATTTTATAATTTCAAAAAAGCCGATAAGACAGGTGCATTTGCCCATCTCTCGGCTAACTCTCAGCTATTTCTATTAAGCAAGCATTAACTTCTCAAGCTGCAACGGCTCGATATATTCGCCATCCTTATAAGCTCTCATGTTGCCGCCGGAAATTTCATCGATAAGAAGCACTTGATTGTTTTGGCGGTCACGCCCGAATTCAAGCTTGATATCATAAAGCTCTATGCCTTTGCGGGCAAGCTCGTCCTTTACGATGCCGCTAATTTGCTTCGTCAATCGCTTCAAATCAGCATATTCCTCATGTGTCAGCACATTCAGCATAGCAAGCGCATCCTCGCTGATAGGCGGATCCTGACGATCGTCATCCTTAAGCGTAACCTCTACAAAGCTGTCCAATGCTTGTCCTTCCTCTGCATACATGCCATAACGGCGCAAGAAACTTCCTACTGCACGGTAGCGGCAAATAACCTCAAGCCCTTTGCCAAATACAGTTGCAGGCTTCACTGTCATTGTAGCATCCGCAATATTCGCATCAATATAATGAGTAGGAATATTCGCTTCCTTCAGCTTCTCAAAAAAGAATTTAGTTAAGCTTAGGCCAGCGCGACCTGCTCCTTCCATTACCAGGCCGACAGTGTTGGCACCCGGATCAAAAACACCATTTTCACCAGTGACATCGTCTTTAAACTTCAACAGGTAGTCTCCATTGTCCAACTCGAATACGTCTTTTGTTTTGCCAGAGTAAATTGGTTTCATTATAATAGTCCTCTCCGAATAAATTGGATGTATCCCATATATCGCATTATAGCATAATTAGCAGCCGCAAGAACAATCAACTTTCGCAATTTATTCGAAAATTGCTCTTTTTTTTGTGGAAACAGATGAAATTATACTCAAAAACACTAGTAAATCTTAATATTTGAACATTTTTTTACGTTATTGTCCGTTTATAAGCAAAGCTGCCGCTAGCTGATATCTTTCAAAAACTACCATATAGGCACCATTTGAAAGTGGGCATAATATGATATTCTAGGCATTGCAAAATGCTCGAAGGGACGTGATGATAATGACAGCAACACAAAATCTGCACTTCATGGCAGAGGCAAATACTGCTGGAGGCTATAAAAACAGATGGGAGTCTTCCTTGCAGGGCATTGACCGGGTTTTTATTATTCAAAGCAAGCTGCAGCAGGATGTTTCGTTATTGCTTCATCAAATTGCATTACAAGCTGCACCGCAAGCTGCTTGGTATGTGCATAATCCGCTGCAATCAGACCTGTTGTCGGGCATCGTTATTCCAGAGCTGAAATTAGCTGTCATACAAGAAGCAGCTGCCAGCCAGCTTTCGCTGCCGGATAAAAAAATCATTAAGGTAAATATGGAGAGTGCCATTAAGCCTGGTTTGCTTGCGCAGCAGCAAGCCCGATTGGATCAGCTTCAGGAGCAGATTGCAGCTGCCAAGCAGGCGGCATATTCCGGCTTCGCAGATGCATTACTTATTCATGATGATTGGGAAAGGCTTTATTTGCCTCATATTGACTTTGACAAAACTAACAAGCTGACTGAACAATATATTCAGCTTTTACTCGGCGAGCAGCAGCCAAGCGAGAATCAAAGCAGAATCGATGACCGCTTTCTGGGAACGGCAACCGCCAAAGGAGCTGTCGACTATGTTTCCCAGCTTACGGATGATCTGCAGCGCTACCATTTAAAAGGAAGGCCTGGTTCTGGAAAATCAACGATTTTACGTAAGCTTGCAGCTGCAGCGATAGATCGAGGATACGACATTGAGGTATACCATTGCGGGCTTGATCCTAAGAGCATCGATATGGTTATTATAAGAGAGCTTGGCTTTGCAATATTCGACAGTACTGCACCCCATGAATATAAACCTCTGCAAGAAGAAGTTATCATTGATTTATATGAGCTGACTATAAGTCCCAATACGGACGAAAACATTGCTGAGCAAGCCGAACCGGTCAGCAGCCGGTATGCGGCCTTGATGAAGACGGCCATTGCCCAGCTTACGCGTGCAAGCTCGCTTCAGGATGATTTCGACGCCATTTACAAGCAATGCTGCGATTACAGCACGTTTAATAAAGTATCTCTAGATTTGCTGCAGGACATTCATCAAATTAAACAAGCATCCTTGTAAAAAGACGAGAGGCTGAGTCATGGCACGAATGCCTGACTCAACCTCTCTATCGTTTATTGCGCTGCCTGGCTAGGCAGTTCATCCCATTTATTCGTTTGTGCCGCGGGCACATAATTGTTCATCTTTTCAAGCAGCGTCTCTACTTGAGCTTCGCATTGCACGAGGCTTAGGTTGCTCTCTCTCATAAAGCCGGCATCTACTGTTTTTTGCAGCATAGCCATTAACGGATCATAAAAGCCGCGTACATTAAGCAAGCCAACCGGTTTTTTGTGAATGCCAAGCTGCGACCAGCTAAGTACCTCGAATAATTCTTCATAAGTGCCTAAACCGCCCGGCAAGGATACATACGCGTCACATAGCTCAGACATTAACGCTTTACGCTCATGCATACTGTTTACTTCATATAATTTAGTGAGTCCTTTATGAACCATTTCTCCAGTAAACAAATTTCTTGGCATAACGCCAATTACTGTGCCGCCAGCCTCGAGCACCGTATTTGCCACCCGTCCCATCAAGCCGATTTTTGAACCGCCATAAATAAGCTCATATTGATTGGCAGCAATCCATTGGCCCAGCTGCATAGCCGCTTGTTCATACTCAGGTGATACTCCGGCATTTGAGCCCGCAAATACACATATTTTTTTCACAATATTTCTCTCCTCTTCTGTTCCGCACTAGAAAATATTTTTCTTTAGCCGGTTCTAGTTGCGCGATCAATTTCATCCATAAAAGATTGCAGCGTGCTTGTCACATACGCTTCCTTGCGACGAATAAATACAGTCGTAATATCATGAAAAGGCTTAGGAATCGCATGCGCGTACACCTGCTTTTCAGCAACATACTGTGCGACGGACGATTCAGGCAATATCGTTATTCCTATTCCTGCCGCAACACTGCCGATAATCGTGCCAAAGGTGCCGAACTCCATAATTTGCTTCGGAACAATTCCTTCAACCTTCATCCAGCTCTCCAGCCGGCCTCGATACCCGCAGCCTTTATTATATAGCAACAACGGTTTTTTGGTTATATCCTCGACAGAAAATTGGCTTTCCTTTGTTACAAGCATCAGCCTTTCCTGAATGACATCAATTTGATCGATTTGCGGATGGGTAATTGGCCCGGTAACGAAGGCTCCATCTAGCTTCATAGTTAACACATCCTGCAGCAAATGCTCCGTCACCCCTGTAGAAAGAGAAAGCTCGACATTCGGATACTTGCTGTAATAAGCGTGCAAAATTCCAGGCAGTGCAATGACCGTTTCAATAATGCCGATATCCAAAATACCGCAAGGCGAATCATGAGGCACAAACATACGCTTCACCTCATCGACCTTTTGCAATATTTCACGAGCATGCTCCAGCAGCCGCTTGCCATCTGTATTCAATATCATGCCGCGCTTATGGCGCTCGAATAGCGTAGTTTGCAGCTCCAGCTCCAAACGCTTGATGCGGCCGGTAACATTGGATTGCACATAATTCAATTGCTCCGCCGCTTTACTGACACTGCCATGCAAGGCTACAGCTTCAAATATGACTAGATCGTTCAACTCCATGCAACCAACCGCCTTTCCGATATTATAATATCATTAATAATGATGGTTTACATTAGTTTTAATCAATTTACCAATAGATTGCAGTTGATTATGATAAGAAGTAACACGAGTGAATCGGATTTTATTCATACAGGAGCGAAGTTGAAATGTCTAAGAAGTTAGCTATAGCAGGAGCATTGCTCTGCCTCGTTGCAAGCATGTCATGGGGAGCGATGTTTCCGGTCGCGCATGTCGCATTGCAGCAAATTGATCCCTTTTATTTTTCGTTTATACGTTATTTTTTCGTAGCTGCAATTTTAAGTGTCATTTTGTTGATGAAGGAAGGCAGAACGGCCTTTAAATTGGAAGGAAGAGGAGTTCTTCTTACTGTCTTGGGGACGTTGGCGTTTACCGTATACAATATGTGCATTTTTATGGCGCAAGCGATGATGGGCGAGGCAGGCGCGATCGCAGCATCAATTACTGAAGTATTAATGCCGATGATCTCTGTTATTATTATGTGGCTTATTACGCGAAAAGCACCGAAGCGCTATACGATATGGAGCGTCGGCCTTGCTTTGATCGGCGCCCTGCTCGTCATTACAAATGGCAAGCTCTCCTTCTTCCAAACGGCTGGCCAGCATCTTTTCCCTTTATCCATGATGCTTATAGCTGTCATTGGCTGGGTTATTTACTCGATGGGAGGCAGCCGTTTTAAGCACTGGTCAGTACTGCGCTATTCCACTTTAACCTGCATTCTGGGCAATTTTGTTTCATTTATCGTAGTCGCGTCGGCCTCTGCAGCAGGAGCATTGCCAGTACCGACACTGGAGACCTTATGGAATATCAAATACGAAATGGCTTTTATGGTGCTGCTGCCTGGCCTTGCCGCCTTGCTGTCATGGAATCTTGGCATGAAGCTGCTGACACCGGTCAACGGCGTATTGTTTATTAACGCAGTACCGATTACAACCTTTGTCATCATGGCCTTCCAGGGCTATCAGATTGGACTCTTCGAGCTGTATGGCACCGCGCTTATTATATTCGCGCTAGTCCGCAACAATATGCAGCAGCGCAAAGCGGTTATAACAGTAAAAAGCAAGCCTAGCTTAGGTACAAAATTATCCGCTTGATCCGACAGTTGTAATTGATTCTTCCTCCTTGGGGATACGTTTTTATATTTAACCAAACAGAAACACCGAGCAGATTATTCGCTCGGTGTTTCTGTTTGGTACTTTATTAGCCGCGCTCAGCTTTAAATGCTGCCCGCTTCTCGTCCATAACCTCTTGACCGCCAATTTTCATGTAGTCGGCAACCTCTCTGTCATATACACTGTCAAAATCAGCAGGCTTGGCTGTAATAACCTTTACAAAGATTTCATCTTCCTTTTTCTTTAAGGTAGCCGCATACTTAATTTCCGATTCGATCGGCGTTAGTACTCGCGGTTTTACGACGCCGTCCTTGCTGCCTGTCTCTATACTCTCTACTGTAAAATCTCTGTAATTTACATCGGAAGCGTTAGCTGCGATATTCAGCTTTTCATCTGTTGTACTTACATATTTACCGTTCAATATAATACAATAATCAAAATAATTGTACAGCAAATTTTTCGCAGCATCATTGTCCATCGTAACAGGAATTCCGTTATCCATCGTATAGGTTTCGCCTTCCGTGCCATTTTGCAGCACGATAATATTTTCAGGCTTCGCCATCCAATCCAGGAATTTAACAGCTTCCTCAGCACGTTGGCTTGCTTTCGGCACTAAAATATACATGCCTTGAGGCGAATATACCGGCTTTGGCGTTCTGCCCTTGGCGTCGGTGAATGGATCAATAAGCGTAAGCTTTACATTAGGATCATTCTTTTGCAGCTCGGCCAAATAGCCCATATATACCGGCTCGTTCGTATTGGTCGTTCCCGCTCCAATTAATCCGTTCAGTAAATTTTTCTGAAACTGATTCGTATCCTTGTTCATGTGAAGAGGGAAGTCCTTATCCAATATTCCTTCATTGAACAATTTGTTCATAAAACGATAGGCTTCCTTGTTGCCCGGCAGCAGCCACTCTGCGCTTGCGTACAGGTCCTCGTCGGAAATATTATCCCAATCCCAGAAAGAATATTGCAGCGGATGCATATGGAAATAGTCGGTCATGCCGCCATAAGCAAATGCTTTAGGCTTTGCATTTTTGAACGCAACCATCGTTTCGTAAAATTGCTCAGTCGTCGTCGGAACAGGCAGTCCAAGCTCGTCAAGCCAGTCTTGGCGTATAAAGGTGGAGCTTTGCGCGTCTATGACCCGTTTGGCCGGAATAGCATACTGCTTGCCGGCAAAAACGCCGTAGCTCAATACATCCTCACCCAGCACTGCCTTCAGGTTTGAGCCGTATTGGTCCAGAAGCGGTCCAAGCTCAGTTAGTCCGCCGTCCTTTACATATTTTTCAACTGTCGGCGTGTTGTAGGTGAATACGATATCTGGCGCCTGACCGGATGCCATAAGCACATTGAGCTTGTCGATTTCCTCAGAACGGGGAACTGTAACAAATTCAAGCTTTATATTGTTTGGATCGCCGAAGTTTTCCTGCATGTATTTAGTGAAAAAATTATCTGTAATCGGCGGCGCGCCAGCAGGCGTATTATTACGGTCAAAAAGTTCAATTTTCAGCGTTACAGGGTCCTTCTTTGGCTCTGCGGTGGGATTCGGCTTTTCTGTATTTTGTGATGAATTCCCCGTACTATTAGCCGGCTTTTCTTCCTTTTTACCGCTTCCGCAAGCAGACAGCAAGGATACCAGCATGATGGCAGTGATGACGCTCAGTAACCATCTGGCATTTTGAATTTTCATTGCTTTCAACTCCCTCTCACATTTTTGTATATAGCAGCTTCTTCATTTGCATTTGCAAACCAAGAAGTTTACTATTAGCCCTTTACCGCTCCAATCATCATTCCAGAAATAAAATAGCGCTGCAGCCAAGGATAGACTAAAAGAATGGGCACTGTACCGAACATGATCGATGCCGCCTTCAAGCTTTCCGGTACAGGGGCCGCCACATTCTGTGCCTCCATAATGGACAGGTCAGTCGCTTGACCGCTTATGACCATGGCATAAAGCTTGAGCTGGATCGGATACAGATGCTGACTCGTAATATAAATAAGCGCATCCTGAAAGCCGTTCCAGCGGCCTACTGCGTAGAATAAGCTGAGTGTTGCCAAGGAAGGCAGCGACAGCGGCAAAATAATACTCAACAGCACGCGCAGATGGCTCGCCCCATCCATTTTGGCCGATTCGTCAAGCTCTACCGGAATCGATGAAAAGAACGTTTTTATAATAATGAGATAGAAAGCGCTGATCGCTCCCGGCAGCACCAGCACCCAAATGCTGTCCAGCAGCTGCAAATTTTTCATAAGCAAATAATCAGGAATAAGACCGCCGCTAAAAAACATAGTCAAAACAATGAGAAACAAGAAAAAGGTGCGGCCTCTTAAATTTTTTTTAGTCAGAGGATAAGCTGCTGCAATGGTCATAACCATAGCGATTGCAGTAAACAATACAACCAGCACGATTGTAAATAGCAATGAACGGACCATCGTAGAGTGTTGAAATACGGCCTTATAGGCTGCAAAATTGATTTCAATCGGAAACAACGTCACTTTTCCTGCCATAATGGCTCCATTAGAGCTGAAGGAAAGCGCGATAATATGAATCATTGGCAGCAAGCACAGCAAGCCAAGCAGCGAAATAACAAAAATAATAATCCCATCAATCAGTTGAATCGAAGACGATTTCCCCATATTCTCACCCCTAAAAAATTCCGTGATCATTCACCTTGCGTGATACAAAGTCTGCGGTAAGCAGGAATATAAGTCCGACAACAGCCTGGAATAAGCCAATCGCTGTAGCAATCGTATAACGTGCAGATTGAATGCCTACTTTGTACACGTAAGTGCTGATTACTTCGGAAACGTCGGCGACCATCGGGTTGGCCAATGTAAAAGGACGGTCAAAACCGATAGCAGACATATGGCCCACATTGATAATAAGCAGAATGACGATGGTAGGCTTAATGCCTGGCAGCGTAATATGCCACATTTTTCTGGCGCGCGTCGCTCCATCCACCTCTGCTGCTTCGTACAGCTCTTTGTTTATACCGGTCATTGCAGCCAAATAAAGAATAGTTCCCCAGCCTGCTTCCCTCCAAATACCTGTGCCTAAATAAGTCGTTATCCAGTAAAGGGGCTCCGATAGGAAAGGAATGGATTCCAAGCCTAATGAGTTCAGAAAAACATTGACGCTGCCCGCATTGGTCGCAAGCAGCTGCGTTGCCATTCCGCCGATAATGATCCAGGATATAAAATGCGGCAAATACAGTACCGTTTGCGCTGTTCGCTTAAACCATTGAATACGCAGCTCGTTAAGCATTACCGCTAAAAAAATCGGAACCGGAAACCCAATAACGAGATCTAGCACATTCAGCACAAAGGTATTGCGAAGCGCGTTATAGAACGCATCCATTTGAAATATTTCTCGAAAAGCATTCAGACCGATCCAGGAGCTTTCCAGTATGCCCTTGAACATGTTGTAATCCTTGAACGCTATAATGACACCGAGCATAGGAACATATTTGAATAAAATAAAGTAGGCAAGAGGCAATATAAGCAACGCATATAATTGCCAATCACGCCAAATATCCTTCCAAAAATAACGTCGCTGGAGCTCGGGAGGCTTTAGAGCTGGCGGGCGTTCCTTTGTTATCATCTGCATAGGCAACCTCCTATTCATTATTTGTAAGCGCATTCACAATACAACCTTATCATGTGCCCAAGTCCTCTTTATATAATCAATAATCCTGCGTCTGGCAGTCGTTCAAACCTGCATCCCTGCGCTGCTTTTTGCCTTTTGCAGCTGAAAAAAATACATTTTTCCATCAGCCTCAAACCATTTTCAAGGTGTAACAATTTTCTATTTTGATGCAAGGATAAACGGCTCCGCCGTCTTTCGCTTAAACGAAGGAGGCGCGTTTACCAAAAAAGTGTTCCCGATTCGCGACTTGCGGCACGAAAACACTCGTCCTTCCTGATTAAATTATTCTGATTTCTCTATTTTAACTTCTCGCTGATGGCACAACAGGTTATAATATTAAATATTGTTTACTAAATTAAATTGCCCCTGCTAATCCTATAAGGAGGAACTTATGAATAATACAAAAGTATTTGCAGGCACCTCGAATCAAAAGCTTGCGCAGATGCTCTGCGATAAATTAGAAATTCCTCTTGGCGATGTTGCTATCTCCCGTCAGTCAAGCGGAGAAATTCATGCCTCATACCAGGAATCAATACGCAACGAGCATGTATTTATCGTACAAGCTCTTTCTCATCCTGTTAATGAGCTTCTGGTGGAGCTGCTTATTTTAATAGATGCAGCCAAGCGCGGTTCGGCAAAAACGATTAATCTCGTTATTCCCTACTATGGGTATGCCCGTCAGGAGCGCAAAGCTGCGCCACGCGAGCCTATCTCAGCCAAGCTGGTGGCAGATATTTTAACGACCGCAGGCGCTACGCGTATTATTACAGTTGATCTGCATGCCGATCCGATAGAAGGCTTTTTCAAAATACCCGTCGATCATCTAACGGCGCTAGGCATGATCATTCGCTACCTGAAAGATAAAAAGATCGATAATCCTGTTGTCGTTTCGCCGGATGCCGGACGAGCTACAACTGCAGAAAAGCTGGCCATGCTGCTGGATTGTCCATTTGCTATCATGATTAAAAACCGCCCTGAGCACAACAAAGCAGAAATTACTCATATCATTGGCGAGGTCGCAGGCATGACGCCAATTATTATTGAAGATTTGATTGATACTGGCGGAACTATCGTGAACGTTGTCAATGCTTTGAAGAGCAATGGCGCCAATGATGCTTACGTATGCGCAACCCATGGCGTATTTTCGGACAATGCGATGGATCGATTGAATCATCCCAACATTAAAGAGGTCGTTATTACAGACACAATTGCAATAGGCGAACCGCCTTCAGACAAATTTGTCGAGCTGTCTGCCTCAGGTTTGCTTGCCGAAGCCATTCGGATCATTACAAAAGGCGGATCTATTGATTCCCTTCAACATACACGCGTATAGCTAGGATAAACGGCATCCGCCGTCCTTTGGACAGGCGCATTTGCCATATACTATCTTATATTTCAAAAAAGAAGCAGCTTCACAATGAGAAGCTGCTTCTTTTTTTGTTCTTTGTTATCCACCTTACTCATAAATATAAGTGGAGCCCACTAGATACTCTGAACGATTCGCTTATTTGAACTTGGTATTTAGAATACCAGCTGGGAGTGATGGAATGTCACAAGCAAACATACCCGACATCAATCCGCAAATAGCCATCAAGCGGGATGATGTTATAAATCTGTTTATTGCATCGCTAGCAATGGAAGAGCTAGGACTTAGCCATATTATTAACGCAGAAGCGGAGAAGCTGCAATTTGTGCTAGGCACACTGCATAATGCTTCTTTAAAACCGCCTGCCACATTTAAAGAAGTATTGGAAACAAACGAAAGTGTCCGGCTAATGCTTCGGGAAATCAGCAGAAAAGAACAAGTTTTGAACGACAGGCTCGAATTAATTATAAACGTATCTTCCAATTCCAATCCTCCAGACCCGCCTAATCCTCCAATTCCTCCTGATCCGCCAGAACCTTCAGAACCTTTCGTCCTTGCTGACGAGCCATCCCAGCTGCCCGAAGAAAAAGCTCCTGCGGATACTCTAAGTGGACATAGCTCTACAATTACAACAGATCCAGCAGATTCCGCAGATATCGACGATATAATAATAAAAGGAGAAATTGATTCCTCGGAAGAAACTGATCACTTATAGGTTCCAATAGCAGCAATAAAAATTTTTGCAATGATAACCTTTACACGTATCGGATATGAAGAATAGCGCTGGATTGTTCCTTAATTAGCCCGGGACTGCAGCGCTATTTAGGCTGTTAATTTATTAGGCTAAGCCGCTGCCGCTAACGGGCAGGCGCTCTTCCAGCTTTCTTGTATAGGATAGCCGATCTATGCTTGCTGCCATGCTTCACGATCTGTTAGGATGAAACCAAGGCTAACCGACTTCTGCCGTCTGACGACTCAAGAATTGGGGTGTATCCATGCATGATTATAAAGCACTGATCGACAAGCAGCGCGCGTACCTGCAAACAGCAGGCAGCCTGACTATTTCCAATCGCAAGCAAGCGCTGAAAAAGCTGGGCGATTGGATTAGAGCTTATGAACCGCGGATTATTCAAGCCTTACAGGCTGATTTGCATAAATCGGAATTTGAAGCCTACTCGTCTGAGGTGGGCATTGTTTTGCATGAAATAAGCTTTGCGCTGCAAAATCTGGAGCGATGGGCTCGCCCCAAAAAAGTGAGGACGCCCGTTACCCATTTGGGTTCAAAAAGCTATATTCATTATGAGCCTTATGGCGTTGTGCTCATTATTGCGCCATGGAATTTTCCTTTCCAGTTAGCGATCAATCCCTTGATTGGAGCGCTTGCTGCCGGCAACAGCGCTATAATTAAGCCATCCGAGCTTACACCGCATACGTCAGCTATTATAGCCGAGCTAATCAGCAAAGCTTTCAATCCCGAATATGTCGCCGTTGTCGAAGGCGGCGCAGATGCAAGCAGTGCGCTGCTTGCCGAAAGAACAGACTATATATTTTATACAGGCGGTGAAGCTGTCGGCAAAATTGTGATGGAAGCGGCAGCCAAGCACCTCACGCCAGTTACATTAGAGCTGGGTGGAAAAAGCCCCTGCATCGTGCATGCGGATGCCAACCTTCCGCTTGCTGCTAAACGAATTGCTTGGGGCAAATTTATGAATGCAGGTCAAACCTGTGTAGCGCCAGATTATTTATATGTACATGAATCCGTGAAAGAGCCGTTTCTTAACCTTTTGCAAGCTGCTATTCGGCAGCTTTACGGTGAGAAGCCGCTGCAAAATCCGGCTTATACGCATATCGTTAACCAAAAACACTATAATCGTCTTGTCAGTTTAATGGATAACGGGACGATTATTTATGGCGGCGAGCATGATCATGCCTCTAGCAGCATTGAGCCTACATTGCTGGCCGATCCAGCACCTGACAGCAGCTTAATGCAGCAAGAAATATTTGGGCCATTGCTGCCGATCATGACATATCAAGATATTAAGTCGATTATGATAGATATTAAACAGCGCGAAAAACCGTTATCGCTTTATTTGTTTTCGCAAAGCAAAAACATACAGCAGCAAATCATTTCGCAGCTGCCATTTGGCGGAGGCTGCATCAATGACACCGTTTATCATTTTACGAATCCTCATCTTCCTTTCGGGGGGACCGGCAACAGCGGAATGGGTGCTTACCACGGAAAAAACAGCTTTGAGCTTTTTTCTCATCGTAAAAGCATCCTGAAGCAAACGACCATTTTCGATCTTCCGTTTCGTTATCCTGGCCGTAAAAATGGGCTTGCCTTCATTAAAAGGTTTTTGAAATAACATTACCGCTGGAAGAGGAGTGCTGCCGATGAAAACGTATGGATTGCCTTTAGCTATTTTAGTCATGAGCGTTATTTATATTTTTGCTATCCCGTCCGATCCGGAGTACGTAAAGCTGCTGTTCAAGCTGATCCCGATGTGGCTTATTATCTATTACGCCTATTTGCAGCTGCGCCATATTAGAGGAACGAGACAAACATATCATACACTGCTTATTATAGGCTTGTTTTTCTGTATGCTTGGCGATGGTTTATTACGCTGGTTTATCGTTGGCTTAACCGCTTTTTTAATCGGGCATCTTTTTTATTTGGCCGGCTTTATTCAAAATTGGCAGTATACCAAGGCCCGCTTCTACACTGTAATTCCTCTAGCTGCTTTCGGCATATTTATGGGCTGGAACCTTGTTACAGCACTTTCAGACAAAGGCGATGCTCATCTAATCGCTCCTGTCCTGCTATACATTGTCGTCATCTTGCTGATGACCTGGACAGCAATTATGACCGGCAACAAATGGGCTATTATAGGCAGTATTTTGTTTGCGATTTCAGACAGTATCCTTTCTTGGAATATGTTTATATCTAAGGTAGACATGTCACACTTGCTTATTATGGGCACTTATTATACCGCTCAATTTTGCATGGCGAGCAGCATTCGTACACTCGGTGAGAAGAAAAACAGTTATACACTAAAAAGAGTTAGGTAGTTTTGCACAAAAATCTGGTTTGGGGGGCGCCGACCCATTCTGTATGAATTTTCATATACAATTTTGTTTCTTGGGACATTTCCGCACATTGTGTATGAAATTTCATATACAATTT